>NZ_JBHIOW010000003.1:0-239194 GCF_042195725.1 Bartonella sp. AP65SXKL | reverse complement strand
TTTTGCCTGTTGAAGATACCATTTTTGGTGGATAATTAATTTCAACTTCTAAGCCTTTTTTGGGGTAGATGTTGATGATTGAGAGACCTTAGATGCTTTTGGTTTTTCGAGTAAGGTTTCTTCAGTCATTGGTTCAGATAATGTTTGTGCTACTTCTTGTTCTATCTGCTTAATTTGTTCAACTGTCTTTTTAGGTTTTGCTGTTGTTTTGACGTCAACAAAAGGTTTTGCAGCATTGGCGCGCTTGAGACGTGCGTAGACCTGATTAGAAACTTCAACAAATGGATTATTGGGGGGTAATGGTTCAAAGCGAACAGCGCTTTTATTGTCTCCAACAACACACATTGACGTAGTGATGACAGCTTTCATTATGGCTCCTTTTGAGTCATAATTAATGACATAATTAGTCAAATATTGATTTTTATTCTGTGAAAAATTGATTAGCTGATTGTCAGCAGAAAAAAATCATGATCTTATGCTTTTTTACTTTTTACCTAAAGTTGGTGTTTTTAAACATTTAAAAGTGTAGAAAAAATTCAAGTAAGAAATGTTGATAACCTTGCTAAGACTTCATCCATAATTATATATGGAATAGTTTCCATTCTTTTTCCATTACGCGCTACTATATCTAAAGCACGCGGTTGGTCACAGCGTATCACACCTGTTGTATGCAGCCCTGTTCCCACCAATGAAACAGCAAAGCCTGCTATTCTAGCAAAATTTCCTCCACTCGTAATGGGCAAAACAATGGGTGTTTTTGTTAAACGATTAAACGCCTCCGGTGACACAATCAGTACAGGACGCGTTCCTTTTTCTCATAGACAGAGGTTGGGTCAAGCGATACAAACCAAATTTTACCCCGCTTCATTACAAGAGCTCTCTGCCAATAAGCTTAGCATCAAACCACTCTACATCTTTATCCGCAAAATCGTCCGAAGGATTACATTCGGCTAACAATTCTTCAAGAGTGTAATTTTGCGATATTTGTAGTTTTACAACCAATTGTCCATTATCAATAGCCAAACCCACTTGCATATTTTCAGTAAGATGAAGAACATCAAACAATGCAGGCGGTATAGAGAGCATAACGGATCCTCCAACTTTACGTAATTTTGTTGTGCATAAAACGCCCTCTCTAATATTATATAAAAATATAACATAAAGCCCATGATTCAATAGCTTTTAATGCTTTTGTGCAAATGTTTAAGAAGCGCATTTAGAGCAATACGCAATATACTCTGAATAAAGTCAATATTTTTTTAATTTCTGAAAAACATAAAAATATAAAAGTTATAATACCAAACAAGGCTCTTAGCTGCTTATCTGTAAACATATTTATTTCTTGCGGTTTTCGATAATTTTTTGATCTCTCTGTTGATCTCGTCTATAAGAGGTTCGTAATTGAGAATGCTTTTCGGAATATCACCACCGTAAACCCATGCTTTTACTTGCGCTTTGGTACTAAAATCCGCATTCTTAGGTGTTTTGTAATACTGACCACCATCAAACTTTTCACACTCTCTTGTGCCGTCTTCGTATTCGTAGAGGTTGTAAAAATACTCCTCTGTCCCATCCCCCATGGGGCATACCCACTGCCGTTGCAACAAACCTCTTTCGCATGGGTTGTTTACGGTTTTTTAAGAATAGATGTTTTAAAATGAACATACTTTAATCCTAATTTTACAAATTTGTCTATTTGCCTCAAATTTGACCGTACAGAGCGTTTTATAAGATAGGTTTTTTATCATAAAATCTTTAAATCACTCTGTACGGTGCCATTTTGTCGATTTAAATGCACATCCAATCACAAAACGATCAGCAATTTTCATTAGTTTGCTAATTTGCAGTGTTTTTCACTTGCTTTTCAACCAACGTGAGTGGTCTTGAATTCTCTCTCATTGCCTTTTCTTTCAGCCTTTTTTCACGGGTGTTCAAAACAGCCTAGTGTACAAGATTGGCTTTCGTCAAAAGACTATTTTTCAAATCACGACATAATCTTACTAACTCACGAGTGCTTGGAAAAAACGTATCCGATAAACCTTCTAACTCATCGCATAAAATCCGTTTAACCGTTTTTATGAGTGACCACGCAGAAACACTTTCCAAAACCATTCCATAGGTAAGCGCCATACCTTCATGATCTGTCTGTTGCGAAATTTTTAAACCACACCGAAAGCATCCGAATTGCCTTGGTTATGTCCTCTTTACTCACTTTTATTGAAAACAATTCGTGAAGTTGATCACACGCTTCTAAGGCAATCGCTTCCTGCTGTTGTGTCAATGCTTGCCACTTTTCAAAACTAAAGGAAACTCCAGAGTTATCATCTCGTGAATGTGTTTCAAAGTGACCTCGAGGCTCGATATCAAGGATACTGTCTGAGATGCGTTCATCTACACTTTTTTGCCTTTGAGAGTGATTTCCATAGTTTTTTCCGTTCTCTAAATCCTCGATAGCTTTTTGCACCCAGTTGCGCCACATTGCTTTCCAATCCGTTTTGCGTGCATCTTTGCCTGTTCTAGCTTTCCAAAAATCTCGAAATTTTGCCATTTCGGCTTTGATACGCTCTGGAGGCAATCCCTCTTCGATTGCGAAATCATAAACAGGTTCGAAATCATCAGGGGTACGACAGCCACTGTCATTTCTAACCCGTTTAGCTTTTTTCGTAATGTTCTCTTGCTCGTGAATGGAAGGTTGGTTTTCTACACCCGTTTCGATTTGCTCTGATGTGGTCTCAACAGCAGCAACCTATGTTGGTTCGTCAACCTGTTCGTTTGTTTCTAAATTTTCAGAAGCAGTTTTTTTTGCTAAAATGATAGTTTTAGTTTATATATGTTCTTATTCTGGTTCTTTATAGCTTGATTTTGCTTAGCGTTTGCTTCAGCAAAATCATTAAAATGTTTTTTATAGCGTTTTTTATTGTACACCTTTTTTCCAGCCTCACTATGAATTTGCGATATGGGCGCTTTTTTATCAGTAAAATCTTTTAGCTCTTCTTCAATGCGCGTATTCGACAAACCATTATCTTTCTCAAGAAATTTACCATTCTTCATGAGATATTCGACAATAGTTGCAAACTTTTTTGCGAGCAATTGCAAGCGCGGGCAAGCATTTCAAAATCTGTTTTAATTGGTGCTTTTTTGTCATATATGCGAATGAAAAGCGTTATATAAATGCCCCTTTGTTCTCATGTCATTCCATCTATCTCACTGTTCCAGTCATTCAAAAGGAATCTTATCCATGGCATTGCATTAGACATGCGCATTCCCTTCTTTAACTAAATATAAAATTGCTAAAGCATTTGCTTCGTTGTCATCTTTTGGATTGTATTCTTTTGCACACACCGTCTTAATCATCTTTTCTTGTGAGGCATTGACTTTATCTGTTGTGATCTTCATTTTTGTAAGCCATTGCTGAAAACGCAAATAGCGCCTACTATCGCCTTGAAAACGAAAAAATTCAAAATTGACAAGTGCCACTTGTTATACTGCTGTCTACACGAGAAATCGCCCAGCCTGTCTTAGATCTAGATCAAGGCAGAGAACGGTTTGTGTATTGATGATCATCTTCCCCCATGAAGGCTGTTGCGTATTTATATGTGCGCTATGACAGAGCGTGTTGTGATTGCCTGTTTTGAAAAAATGGTCGTGAGAAAGTACTTGAAACTACTTTTGGGCCAATTTTTTACTGCCATTCGAGGAAAAATAATCTTAGAAGCAGTTGATTTTCGAATTAACTCTTCTTGTTTTTGAATCACATCTTTTTGTGCACGTATTATTTCAGCTTCTTTATCTATTATTTTGTCTTTTGCATCTATCTCTTTTCTGAGCTTTTGCGTCGTTTTACAAGAGTCATGAAGAGTATAAGCCAATCCCAAATTAGCAATATTGATTGCCTCTCCATCCTATAAAGACGAGGAGGAGGTCAAAGTGCTAAAAAGGTACCTCAAAAAGCAGCAATGATTCGTATTTTAGTACCACCGCGGTGCCGTCTTATAGCGTTATAATAAAGTTACGAAAGGTGGTTTAGAAGGTGCTTTAATTTTTTTTGATTTTTAATAAATCATTGGAAAATAAGAGAGATTAAGATAATCTGGTGCGGACGGCGTGCACCTATTTTTTCTTTATTTAGAATTCTCTACGCTATCACCTGATTGCGCGTTTTACTTTTTTCTATATTTATAACTAACTGTTTTTATTTGATTTTATTTATAAAATTGCCTTTTGTATATAATCTTGCTATCAAATGAAATCGCTCCAAGTGCGATTCAAAAGGTGGTTCAGAAGGTGGTTTTTAAAAGGTGGTTCAGAAGGTGGTTAGCAGAACGAGAACACGTGATAGACTGTCTGTCTTATCTGTAAAAAATCTATCTAAAGGAAAATATGCTGATGGAGCTGGGCTATGGCTTATCAAAACAGCCCAAAATCAAGGGCGTTGGATTTTTCGATTTGATTTCAATAAAAAACGTCGTGAAATGGGATTAGGCTCTTGTAGCGTTGTATCTTTGAAAGAAGCGAGGCTTAAAGCTACAGCTTGCCGTGACCTTTTGCACCAAGGTATTGATCCGATTCGTAAAAGGAAAAATGAAAAATTACGGCAGGCAGTTGATAGTATTTCTTTACAAAAAATAGTTTTAAGTGCTTTTGAAGCCAAAAAAGCGAATTGAAAAATGAAGGTAAAGCAGCAAGGTGGTTAGCACCTCTTACATTGCATGTTTTTCCTAAACTTGGGGATATAGCAATTACTGAATTAACGCAATTTGATATAAAAGAGTGTTTGTTGCCTATTTGGAAAACAAAAAATGAAACAGCGAGCAAGGCTTTATCACGTTTGAATATTGCTATAAAACATGCCGCAGCACGTGGTATAGATGTGGACATGCAATTGGTACCAAAAGCAAAAGCTTTATTGGGAAAATTTATTCAAAATGTTCAAAATATTCCTGCTATGCCATGGCAGGAAGTTCCGGCATTTTATCAAAGCTTGGATGATAAGATTCTTTCAAATTTAGCACTGAAGTTGCTTATTTTGACTGGAGTACGGTCGTATCCATTGCGCTATTTGCGTCTTGAACAAATAGATAAAGATATATGGACGATACCAAAAGAAAATATGAAGGGCATTGTAGGAAAGGTTTCAGATTTTCGCGTGCCATTGAGTGATGAAGCTTTAAAAGTGATTGAAAAATCTCTCCCCTTTGAAAAAAATGGTTTTTTATTTGCTGGGAGTTCTGGAAAGCCTATATCTGATGTAACACTTTCTAAATTCATGAAAGACAAAGGTTTTGATTATAGACCCCATGGTTTCAGATCTAGTCTTCGTGACTGGATAGCAGAAACAACGTCAACACCATTTGAGATTGCTGAAACTGTTCTTGCGCATTCCGTTGGGAGTTCAGTGACAAAAGCTTATATGCGGACAGATTTTTTAGAACAACGACATACCCTTATGGAACAGTGGGCTGCATTTATAACAGGAGCGACCTAAGGGGATCAAATTGTTAATGTTTTGAAAACCACTGTTTGAGATGTGTAAAACGACATTATTTCTTGCATCTGCGAGACGCGCGAAATTGATAATTCATTTGCTAAACAGTTTCGCACATCTCAGAATGTATTTAGAGTCGGATATTTGGTTTTTGTGTAAAAATATTTACCAATGCATCTATAAGACGTGAAAAATCAAGCGCTAGCAAGAGTATAATGAGTACAATCCATCTCGTATAACGTGACATCACTTTTATACTTTTGTAGGTCATGATAATTTCTTGAAGGATTTCTTTTTCTCCTTCTGTAAGCTCTGTATCGTCTTTTGTTTTTTTCTTAGCCATGTTTCCACCCACACACACGTTCGCCCTGCTTGTTATGCTTTAAGATATCTCTTGCTAAATTGGAACTGATGACGTTAACATCTTGCCTCTCTAAATAAATTGGCAACCAACCAACACAAGAGACATACTTATTTGTCCCGCAACCAACGAGAGAGAGCAGTACGCACATCAGTATCACTTTTCTGATTAACTTCATTTTCCACCTCCAGCCGTGTTGTTGCTGCTTTTAAGGTTTTTTCTGTTTGCTTTTGCTGTTCTGCCTTTTTTCCAAGGGTAAAAGCTTTTGCCAAAGCCATAAAAAAAGCGGCTAGAGCCGCGCCTATTAACAGCAGATTTCTTTTCATCCATAAGATCATAAACGGTGTTCCTGAAAACGTTTAGCAACAAAGAAAATGCCAGCACATGCGGCTAAAACCATAATGGTAGCAAATGCCCATTGCACTGGACCATTGCCTGCTAATAAGCCTCCAAGCCCTGAAAAAGAACCAATAACTGGTGCAAGAGCTTCAGCTTTAAAAAGTCCCGTTGGTGCTTGCGTTTCTACGGTTTGGTAGTTAGAGGAAACAAAAGCACCTTTCGCCCATAAGCCTGCTTCTGCTGCACGCCGGTGTGCGAGACCTTCAAGACGCTTTCCGCCTGCTTTGGTCCATTTCTGTAGCTCTGCAGGGACAGCTTCATATTCACCTTGATTGAGCTTTTTTAACAGTGTCGAGTTACAAAAGGCTCCTGTTCCTACATTATAGCAAAAGGACACTAACGCCGCGAATTGTTCATCTGTTAATGAAACTGTAACAGCGCGTTCAACAGCATTTTCAAATTGTCTTAAGTCTTGGCAAAGAAGTTCTTCTGCTTGCTTTTCAGTGATTGCCATGCCTTTATGAACAAAAGGTTTTCCAGCATTGTTTGTATGTCCATAACCAATGGTCCACACTCCAATGGCATCTTTATAGGCATTGAGACGTAAACCTTCCCATTGTTTAATCAGTGCTAACCCTTCTGGTGATATTGTTCTCATGTATTGCTCCTATAAAAAAGCCCCACAAAAGGTGGGGCAGATTGATAGATTAAAATTGTAATTATTGCGTTTTATTAAAAGTAGTGTTTCATGTAACTTTTTTCTGTGTTATACGTTACATGAAACATAATGGAGATTTTGTTATGGCTACAATGCACGTTAATGAACGCGTTCAAAAACATCGCAACGCACAAAGAAAAGCAGGTTTGCGTTTAATGCAAATTTGGGTACCAGATACGCGTCAACCGAACTTTGCAGAAGAGTGCCGACGCCAATGTCGCTTAGTCGCAAAAATGGATAAAACAGATACATCTATGCAGTTGTTGATGGATCAATCTTTAATGGATGTTGATGGCTGGACAGAATGATGCGTGGATCTCTCGTCACAATAGCTATGCAAGGCGATTTTGGTAAACCAAGACCTGCGTTAATCATTCAAGCTAATCAATTCAATGAACATACAAGTGTAACAGTTTTACCCATTACTAGCACACTTGTTGATGCGCCATTACTCCGCATTACGATTCAGCCAAACGCTAAAAATGGTTTGCAAAAACCTTCGCAAGTCATGATTGATAAGATTATGACGGTAAGATGTGAAAAAGTTAGTCCAGCTTTCGGCTCCATTCATGCAGATAAAATGGTAGAAATTGAACGCTGTTTAGCTGTATTTTTAGGAATAGTAAAATAAAAATAGTATTTCTTTTTATCATCATAAAATAGCTTTGTTTATCTATCTTCTTCATCCATATGGATAACGCCTTCGCCTTCATCACATGCGTTAGGTGGGGCGTTTGGGTCAAGGGTATCATCTTTGTCTGGTGTGGTGTTTGCAACGTTTCCAGCCGCATCTTCTTGGGTTTCATCAAAAAGCTCGCAATCCATTTTTGTGGTGTAACCACCTGTTTTATCAAGCTTGTGTTTAACGCTTTTGATGCGCCATTCTGCTGGAATATAGGGGCGGAAAGGGGGCTTTTGAACAAGCTTTGCTTCTGCTTGTACAAAGGGATCACCACCAATATCACATGAGAAAGAAGATTTGCCACGAGATGATTTGTTGCGATAAGCAGCAATGGCCGCAACAGCTTCTGATTGATTGTGGTAGGTGTATTTGAGTTCATGAAAAGGCTCTTTACCAACCTTGACTTCCTTTTTTTCACCAGTGCGGATATCATGATAGCTTGCGATAACACCGCCTTTTTTCTCTTCTTCTTGCTCTTGATTTTCAGATGTTTTGGCTTCCGTCTCTTCTTTAGGCAAATTGGGGGCGTCACTTTCATCCATATGGATCACATCTTCGCTGTCATCAATTTCCTCTGGTTCTCGTGCATCAGCGGCGGCTTTTTGATCATCTCCTGCATCTGTCTTTAATCCATTGGCGGCACCTGCTTCATCCCGTGCACTGTATTTAAAATCCCAAGAGGTACATTGTTTTTCATGGATGACAACGACGGGCAGTGTTTCACCGGTAATGGCTTTGCCTTCACCCCGTTTGGCAAGCACCAATTTGCCATCAACGGGTTTTGCTACCGCATCATAGTTTTCTGCAAGGCGCGTGGCAAAAGCCATATCGCTTTCAGAAGTTTGGTCAATGTGACGCACAACAATTTTGGCAAGAGCAGGGTCAACTTTTGGTGTATAGCCATTGCGCTGTGCTATCTCTTGAATAATACTGCCAAGGGTTTGTTGGTGATAGGATTGGCTTTTGGGTGTTCTATAAGACGTGTTCATAGAGGCGGCGCGTCCTGTAACACTTAAGCTTTGCGGTGGGCTGCTTACAGAAATTTCGTCTATCAGATAGGCTCCCATATCGCGGTTTTTCCCGCCTTCATAGCCAAGTGTTATGGAAATAACTGTCCCGATAAGAGGAATATCAAGAAAGCCGTTATCACTGTCACGCGCACGGTCATCAAGCTCTACAGTGATACGATCACTTTTGTTTTCTGCTTCATCGGTAATTTCAATTGATAAAACATAGTCCATCAGCATTCTTGTGATGTCCTCTCCATTTGCCAGAACCATGCAAAAAGGTTTCATGATTTGCTACCCCAAATTCTGATTACTGGTGTGGCTTTCGGATAGGGGAGGGTTGGTAAGAGTATCGTGATGCCTGCTTTTAAAATGGGTCCATAGTCTGCAAGCCCCAAATTCGCTGCATAGACGCGTTCAACAGCAAGGGCTTGTTGACCCTTTGCATAGTATCTCCAGCAAATGGCATCAACCATATCACCTTCTTTTGTCACGTAAAGATCACTCATAGCTCTTCACCATATTCTCTCAACTTTATTGTAAATTCTTGTTTTTTGGGGGTGCCATTATGATGAAAAACGCTTTGTTTTTCCTCTACAGAAAGAATGACAAACTTACCTAAGATTTTGCCTTGACCGGTCACAAGAATGTGAGGTCCCATATGCGCTATTTGTCGTAAATATTCGAGCTGTCTGTGACCACCTTTGAAATCTGGATAAATCACGCCTGCTAAAGAAAATTCCGCATTTGCAACAGCAGGCAATTGAAGAGCAGCCTTTCTCCCCAATCGCCCTTGCTCTACCCATGGAACTCCATAAGACATATCAAGTGTTTGATAAGCTGCTGTTTCAATCGAAAAAATAAAACCACCCAAAGCTAACATCATGGTATTTAATCCGAAAGGCTAGAGGCTATGGCTAAACGTTGCTGTTTTGCATAGCGTTCAAGTGCTTGATTGACAGCGTCTCTGATTTCGTCCTTGAGACCATTTGGTACTGAAATATTTAGATTTGTAATGGTTACACGGGCGTCTACTTCAACGGGCTTATGAACCGTAATTGGCTTTGGAGCTTTAAAAGCACCTACTTTATTTGTTGCCTGCATTTCTCCTGTTTCAACGACACTTGTATTAAAACCACTCTTGCGTTTTTCAGGTGGGGTATTTGTAACCACTACTGTATCAACCATTTTTTTTGCACGTGCATTGGTTTCTTCGGTAAAGGTTTTAATGGTCTGCGTTGAAGTCTTGTCTATTGAAACATTAAACCCTAACTTTTCTTTCACCCAATTAGGCATCCAACTGGTTAATTTCTTCATCATATTGCCAAAACCGTTATACAGATCATCCCATTTGCTTTTGATGCCCTCCCAAAGCCCATTAATAAGATTGGAGCCTATTTCCATTAAATCGACACCAAACAGCCATTCAATGAGTTCATTGATTTTTTTCGAAATCCAAGTCAGTGGTGAAAAGTTTTTAAAGAACGTCAAGAGGTTATTGAAAACATTACTACATAAGCTGTAAAAAGAATCCCATAGCTTGCTTATAAAGCTTATGACTGTATCCCAATGTTTGTAGAGCAGATATCCAGCAGCAACAAGAGCTGCAATGCCGCCAATTATCCAGCCAATAGGTGTGGTCATGATAGCAACACCAAGCGATATAAAAGCAGAACTAACGGCAGTTATTGCTGGAATGAGTGAAGCTACAAGAGATAGTGCAAGACCCGCAACTGCAGAAGCTGCCGGTACCATTGCCGCAATGAATGCTCCGGTAAGAACTGCTCCAACCGCGGCTAAAGATGCAGCTACCCAGCCATTGAGTTCATCCCAATATTTATAGAGTGCGGCAAGTACCGCGATACCCCCAATTAGCCAACCGATAGGTGTGGTCATTATAGTATAGCCAAGCGTGACAAACGCTGCTCCCGCTGCGGCTAATGCGGCAATGAGTGGACCAAAAATGAAGGAACCAAGTGCTACAAGTCCTACCTTAAAGAGGGTTATTTCACCAATCAGAGGTTCTAGCCATTGGAACCAGCCTTTAATCCTCTCTGTGAGATCACTGATGCCTTTTCTTAAATCAGAGGTAGGATTAAGCAAATCATTAAGGACTTTTTTTAAGGTTTTTGCCCAGCTCGCAACAGTTGTTTGAATGAGGTCGCGGTTTTCATCAATCAACTTTGAAAAACCGTCAATCATATCATTAATCACGGGCATGAAACGCGCGCCAATAAAGCTCGCGATACCGCCTATTTTTTTCTTAAAAGCACCAAGCTTGTCACTTAAATCTGCTGCATAGCGTGCAACATCGGCACCTATCAGCCATTTTCCTTTTCGCGCCTTTGCAAACAGCTCTTTAATGGGTGCCATGCCTTGTGCAAGCATGGTCGCCATTTCTTTACCATCGCCCCCAAACAGCAGAGCGGCAATATGCTGTCTTTGTGCTTGGCTTTTGATCTTACTCATCTTGTCGGTAATTTCTTCTAACAAGACAGAAGTGGATTTGAGTTTTCCAGAAGTGTTTTTGACAGAAATGCCAAGTGCTTCAAAGCCCATCATTCCTCTTTTTTGTCCGGCATATGCTTGTGCTGAACGCCTATTTAAAACCGCTAAGGATTGTTGAAAAAGTTCGGCAGAAGTGCCTGAATTATCGGCTGCATCACCCCATAATTGAAGTGATGCAACACTCATATTTAAATGGTGTGATGCGTGATAAAGACTATCGCCCAGATGCATGGTTTTCATGGTGAGGGCGGCTACACTTGCCACAAGACCACCACCAGCAAGCCCCAAGACACCAGTAAAGACCGAAGCACGGCTTTGCCGCCACTCCAAGAGCACTTTGAACGCCATGAAGGCTTTTTGTCATGTTTTTGACAGCAGCAGAAAAGCGCGGAATACCCAAACTATGTGAGAGTGTTTTTGACAATGTATCGAATTTTTTTTGAAGATGTTTGAGAGGTGCGGTGAGTTTGTCTTCAAGAGACAATTTTACCTTTGCATCAGCAACTTTTTCACTCATTTTATCTTATACCTTTCTGCTGCTTGATTTCGCCAGAATATGAGTTCTTGCGGTTCCATTTCCATCATCTTTGAAAGGGACCAATGGAACACAATGGTAATATCGGCTATGAGTTTAGCGGCGGTTTCCCAGTCGAGGTATCCCGCCGCTTGATAAAAGACTCCAAAATCTCTCCAATGCTCGACAAGTCATTAATATCGAGTTCTCCAACCGCTTCATGTGCCCATCCAGAAAGACGTGCGATCATAGCGATTGTTTGCTCTATGCCTTCTTTTTTGTCGATTGCTTGCACATCTTTTGTTTTGGGGCGCTGTAAAGTAATTTCGGTGTGCTCTTTTCCTTCAAAAGTAACAGGTATCAATAATTTATGTGTAATGCTTGTTTGGACTGTCATTTTTATAATCCTATGTTGTTTTTATGGTCTGCGAGTTGATTGACGCCATTGAATTTTCTCACCAAGTTGAGGACGTCTATCTCAACGATTTCAACGTCCTTCTGGACATATTTGAAATACTGCAATGTGAATGTAGCCGTAGAAGTTGCTTTGCTGCCCGGTTGCCATTCTGCCATTTCAAAGCCTTTGCAAAGTCCTCTCATGGTAATGACAACACCTTCTGCGGGTGTGCCTTGCGCTTGCATTGAACTTCGTAATGAAATGTCGACATCTGTGCGCCCCAACAGTGCCATCAATTCTGGAGAGCAATCAGAAATGGTCATGCTAAGTGTGAGGGTTTCAAGACCAAGGTCAACTTCAATAGAGCTATCCATGCCACCACCGCGATAACTTTCAACGACCAAACTCAAATTCGGTAGGGTGACACTTTCACATTTTGCTTGATAGGGAATACCGTCGACAAAAATGTTAAAATACTTCAAAACTCTTGGTAATACGGGTACGGTCATTAAAAGATCTCCTCTAGGTAATCATTGATGATTTGTGAACGGAACGTGATGTGTTCTGCGGGTGTTGTGGGGGTAAATTCCACATTGAAATAGACTTTTCCACTTTCAATAGCGCTTGCTGTATTAAGCTCTAGATCAGGCGTACAGCGCCCACCAAGAATGGCGCCTTGTGCTTTTAAATCACGCAAATAGGCATTGACGCTTTCACTGACATCATTCATGTAGGTTTTTTTGATATTGCGGTCGACAGCCCATAGATGACCGCGCAAAATGGCGTCATTGATCATATCTGCGGTTCTCACCACCGATAAGAAAGCAAACTTTGTATCGCTTGAAAGGTGCGATTACCCCAAAGACGATAACCGTTTTCGCGGATAATTGTTGTGATGTTTTGTTCGTTAAGAAGGTTGGCGCGGCTTGATCGATCACCAATGGAAAAATCAATGGGGCGTGCAATACCAACAATGCCATTGATCACTTTGTTTGAAGGGGAATGCCAAAAACCATGGGTAAAATCCGTTTTAGCAATGACACCTGCAACCGCTGCACTTGCTGGCTGTTCTATGATCTTTCCATCACGATTCACCTTTACAAACGGATCAATAAGAATGGCGCGCTTTGAATCAAAATCCTTTGCTGTGCTAAGAGCGGCTTCATCTGTTGTGTTGGGTGCATCAAGCACCACAATAGCACGCAGACGCTCTGCAATGCCAATGAATTCTGCTGCGACGGGGTTGGCAGTCGCATCAGTTCCATTCTCTTCAATATTCACACTGGAAGGGCGCTGATGTGTAAAGCCTGGAGCAATCAGAATGCGTGGTGTTTGTCCTACAATGGATTGTGCTCCAATGAAAGCATGGACACCTTCATAAGCACCATTTGCGTTTACACCACCTAGAATATTGGTGAGTGTTGCATTTTCGTTGTCACCCTCGTTCACGCGTACGACAACGACAATTGCTCCTACTTGTTTAAAAATAAGATCAAGGGCATTGGGTAGGGTGCCTTGACGCTTACCCGTTTTATCCAGTTTAGCTGCTTGTGAAAGAGAGCCCGTTACCAAAACGGGTGTATTAAGGGGAAATGCTTGTTCATCGGCATCGGGTGCTGTGCCAACAATCCCGATAACTGCCGATTGAACTGCGCGAAGGGGGCGGGTGCCGTCGTCAACTTCAACGACTTCAACACCGTGTAGAAAACCTGTTGCCATACTTTATGCTCCTTTAAATGAGGGATGAATTAAAATGAATGGGAAAAATGAGAGGTAAAAAGCCGCTCTTGAGAAAGGTTTGTTTTCAACAAGCACTTTCTTTTTATAAATATCTTGACTTGGTCCCAAAATGGTACTAAGATTGATAAAAATCAGGATAAACTTATGAAAATTGTTAAAATCTCCACACTTCAAACTTTTTGGGCTCGATATCCTGACGCTGAACAACCGTTAAAAGCATGGGTAGATGAAGCTAAAAATGCGCAGTGGCGTTCTCCTCATGACATTAAAGAGAAGTATAAAAATGCAAGCATATTAAAGAATAATCGTGTTGTTTTTAATATTAGAGGCAATGATTATCGTTTAGTTGTTTCAATCTTTTATCCAGCAGGTTGGCTTTATATAAAATTTATAGGGACACACAAACAGTATGATGCAATTGATGCTAATACTGTAGAACTAAAGGAATTTAAGAAATGAATATCAAACCACTTCGCACTGAAAGAGATTATCAAGAAGCTTTAGAAATTGTGTCTGCAATGTTTGACAATCAACCTAAAGAGAATACTCCAGAATTTGATCAAATGGAGGTTCTTGTGTTGTTGATTGAAGCGTATGAAGCAGAACACTATCCTGTTTCTCCTCCTCACCCGATTGAAGCTATTAAATTTAGAATGGAACAAATGAACTTAAGTGCTAAAGATCTCGTTCCTGCGATTGGTCATTTAAATCGTGTTTATGAAATCTTGAGTGGTAAAAGAAAATTAACACTGCGCATGATTAAAAACTTGCACCAACAGTTCAATATTCCACTAGAAAGTCTGATAGCTTAGGTTTTATACTAATTTATTTTTTTGAAAGATTTTTAAGGGGTTTCAAAAGGTCTTCAAAGATCATTTAAAGACCCTTTAATATGTATTATTTCTCGTTTTAGAAATCGCAATTTGAGATGATCAGCTCTTGAGCCGGCATTGGATTATTTGAACCACATGTATAAGATGTATTCACTTCTTTTAGTTTAAATTGGCTAAAGGTTTTTCGGATCTCTGGCACATCATTGAGAGACAGAACAAACTTTCCCTTTAATTGTGCAAGCAGTGTGGACATCGTCTGGTAATCCTCTCGCTTAAACAAATCCTTGCCATAGCAATTCTCAACGCCTGTTAAAGCCCTTTTAAAGGGCTTTAAAAGAGCTTTAAAAGGACTTAAAAACATATAAGCCTGCTTATAGAACAGCTATCCATTTGACTTGCGCTATTTTTGGTTTTGTATTTAATCTTTCCATAACCTTATAAGGATAGCACCATCAGCTCCAGCGCCACTTGAACAATCAGTCCCATGAGAACCAGCACCCCCACCCCCAAAGCCACGCCCTGCTTTTCCTGAACTATAGGAACCTTTGCCTATTCCTCCAGAGCCACCCCTTGATGTATCACCTCCAGAATCGCCTCCATTACCGCTTGTTTTGCTCGTAATTCCACTCGTTCCAGCATAACCATTTCCGCCTTTGGCAAGCCCTAGATGTTCGTCTGTTGCTAAACCAAAGTTTCCACCTGTACCTCCAGCACCGCCAGAGCCTGAATAGTAGGAAGTATTATCTTTACCATATCCCGTGTGAGTGCTAGAAGAGTAAGTACCACCACCACCAAGTCCTCCTGTCGCCGTAATAAAATTTTTGCCAACGGTTGTTGTTCCTCCAAACTTACCTTTTACATTCCACCCAGAAACAGAATCTCCTCCTTTACCAATTATGATATTCTCATGACCCTTCAAACTCGCTTTATAACCATACCATACCGTACAACCGCCACCGCCGCCACCACCTCCTAAGTAAAAAGAATAACCACCCCCACCACTGCCGCCGCCACCCCATGCTTGGATTTCGACTTTGGTTTTATCCGTTACCCAGTCTGGCCATTGAATTTTCCCATCCTGTGTATAGAGCAATTCAGCATCAGCAAGAGCCGGCCAATTCGTGATTTTATCGGTCAAATCTTTTTTAAGACTCTTTATCTGTGCCAAGATGGCTGCATCCACTTGTGATTTGGTATAAACAAGATCTCCATCGACTTTTAAAGGTCCTTTAAGAAAGCTTTCGCTTGTGCTTAAACTGGTAACCATTTCACCATTGTGGATGAGGCTAAACGACGAATTACCCAACAGTTCTAAGCCACCACTCATAGTGACTTTGCTGGTAAATTTATTATAATTCTGCCATTCATTGGGGCTGGCTAAACGACCATAGCTTGTGAGATCTTCGTTGATCTTAGCTCTAAAATCATCAAGTCCCACAATATCTTCAGTTTTATGTTGATGAGAACCAAGCAAAGATACAGCACTGCCAAAGGTAAAGTTATTGTTGCTTGATTTATAGAGAACATAATTGTTGGCAGCATCTTTTGCGCCTTCGATATCGCTTAAATCGGAAAAAGTGAAGGTTTTATCCGCTGCCATCTTGCCCTTAAGGGCTGCTTCAAGATCTGCGATATCACTTATTGTATGCGTGTGTTTTGAAGGTGCTTTTTCGTTTACCTTTTCCTCAACAGCCAAAAGAGCTTGATCAATTTTGGTCAAGTTTTCCCGCAAGATTGGGAATTCAGAACTGATAAAGCGTCCTTCTTTCGGCAATTCCATGTCGAGTTTTTTGGTTTTGGTCATGTCTCATTTTCCCATTATAATATGCCAGCGCCAAAATCACTCACCATGGACCGCGCAGCAGGTCCACCGGTAAGCGTGAGTTTCAAGCGCGCTTGTTTGGCGCCTTTATCACTGCTGGTAAATTTTCGTTCTGTCCAAAGCGGTTCAGCGAGTTGTTCTGTTTCCTCTAATTTCAAAGGGGTGAAAGCACCATCATCCAGTTGCATCTCGAGTGTAAAGGTTGCACCACCTGGTAAAAATGTTTTGATATAGCTGGTCAACCTTGCCTTTTCCCCAAAGGCAAAAGCACGCGTGACATAAGTGGCTTCTTTATGGATTTTCCCCGCAATCAATTGAACAGGCGCAAACAAGACGGGTGAGAGCTTTTCGGTGCCTTTGAGAATAGCGCGAAGCTTTATCTTTTCACTGATATATTCAGTAAGGCTTAGCAATTGAAAGGGCAGGAGTTGATAAATTGTGCCATTGTTTCTTTCAATTTCAAAGATGACAGAACAATCGCTTGAAGGCAATTCAATGGCTGCGCGTACTTGCAAATCAGAGCAGTCCACAAGGTCAAAGGTGCCTAAATCGACAATCTTTTCTGTTTGCCTATAGCGTGCCGCCAGCACTCGAAAGGCTAAGGCTTCATCTTGATGAGCGGTCCAGCTCCTAGCATTGACAGAAGAAAAGCGTGGACCGGTCACGTAAGGGTGACTTGAGACAAATCTTTGGTGTTCTGCATCAAAATCTCCAAGCTTTGCTAGTGAAACGGCATGATCAGCATCATCGGTTTTAATGACAAAGGCGGTGAGACGGTCATTAGGGACTAACAAAGGGACATCATAGCGTGCCTCTGCCCACCCTCCCTTTGCGCCCTTCATAGAATAAAAGCTTTGTGCTTGAATATCGGCGGTCGGATAACCGTTTTCTGTAGTGACCAAATCAATCACCAAATCATGCTTCTCATTACCGATTTTGCAAAGATGAAAGTCAATACCGGTGATTTGCCGTGTTTCATCGGGGGTAAAGACTTGCGCTTGTGGGTCAAATTGCATCCATATTTTCACAGTGGTGGTGCGCCGCATCACTTTCACATCAATCAGACCTTGACCGGTAAAAAGCCCCGTTGCAATGGTTCCACCTTTCCCCCGTGCCACAACATTTTTTGTGCCAGCGGTGATGTTTTGTGGAATTTTAAAAGTTCCTTCAAGGGTGCCCTTGCTATCGGCAACAAGGCGGCTCGCTGGCAAAACATTCACACCATCAAAGATGAGGCTTTCTAATTGTTCTAACTTGCCAAAGCCTTCAATTTTAAAGTGAAGGGTAATTTGTCTTAAAAAGTCGGTTTGTTCTTGATGTGCATTGACCAAGTCATCACGCACTTCTGTGTTACGGATAGTTCTGCCGCGATGTTTTCCCATAATGATTTGATTGGTCACGCTTGAGAGCCAATCGGTGCGCTGTTCATGCCAGAAGTCTGTCGCGGGTTCAAGGGTTACTGTACCAGGCAAGGTCGCAAAATTTTGATAAGGATTGATTTTTTCGCAAGCCGTTGTCAACTCTTGCGCAATGATCACTTCATTTGTCCAGTCAAGCGTAACAGGCGCTTTTAAAGGAGCAGTGTAAAAGGTTGGGTCAATGGCAAGCTGTAAAATGCCGTTGCCTACAGCACCTGTTTGTTGAAAGCCTTCATCTCTGTAACTGTCATCGAGAAAAGGGTCGGCAAACATGCCCTTTTTGGCAACAGGTTCTTTAGAGTCAACATTGCTTTTAATACGCTCTAATTGCATCAATCGATCAAGCGAAAGCACTCGTTGAAAATAGCGCCACATTTCAT
This sequence comes from Bartonella sp. AP65SXKL, assembly GCF_042195725.1. NCBI lineage: Bacteria > Pseudomonadati > Pseudomonadota > Alphaproteobacteria > Hyphomicrobiales > Bartonellaceae > Bartonella > Bartonella sp. AP65SXKL. Next base: position 220,990 of record NZ_JBHIOW010000003.1, on the reverse strand, counting down.
CATAGGGGGCAACCCGTGTGCCATCATTGACCACAACCGGCGTTTCAAGCCAATTGTTGGTAATGGTTGCAAGGGACAACACATCATCAGGGACACTGGGTGCTATGGGTTGGTCTACTGAGATACCTTTGATGTAAACCACATTGCCCCCCGTGTTGAGACCTATACGGTCAATGCGGGGTAATTTGTAAGTGTAACTGACGATAATATCACCACCTTGCGCCCCACCTGAGACAGTGATTTCCTGCGCTGTTACTTTATCAGCCGTGATTTTTGCGCGATAGCGGTAAGTCACCTTATAGCTGCTCCCTGCTAAAGGTTCGTCTCCCACGGGTGCCCAATCAATGGTGTCTCCGGTTTTTTTAAAATCTGTGCCTTCTTTAAATTCCTTGCTTCCTTGAACGATTTTGATAAACGCGGTGATGCTTTTATCAGGAACACCATCACGCCCAGCGGCAACGGCACCACGGGTGACGTTAACGGTTTTTTCTTTTGTCAACAAAAGAGACTGAATATCGGCAATAGGAAAATAATAGGGTTTAAAGGTGAAACTTGTTTTCCCTTTTGGAGGCGCAAAAATATGCGTTTCGCTTGGAACAACGCTTGTCGAAAAATCTTGCATCTCTTCATGGCGCAAGGCGGCAAGGCGTTTGCGTTTAAAGCCATTGATATTGGCTTCTCCTTCTTGAATACTAAACACTTGGCAACCGTTATTGGCTCCCAATGCACTTACACGGCAGCCACTCACGATATAATGCCCATGGGCGCGGTCGTACGTCGCAATAGCTTGCATGGCGGGTTCAAGCAATGAGGGAGATTTTTGATCAATCAGAACACCATCTTGTAAGATATAAACCGGAAAGAAAGCCCCTTGCTGCGCATCCTCTTTTAGTGCCCAAACAAGCTTTGCTGTTTCGCGTGCCGCTCCAGGCTCTCCTTCTGCTAAGGTGCCAGGGACTTGCCCCAATAGCTCTGGATCCTCTTCATGAGTTATCCATTTTTTTTGCAGCTTCACACCAATTTCCAAGCGCCCAATCATGGCAACATCGTTGAGTACAGCTTCAGAGACTGGAAAGATATCGCCTGCGATATAAATCTTGCCATCCGTTAAAGTGACGGTCTTTGTCTCTTTGTTGACAAAAGCATCAGCCCGTTCAACGCGGTCTCCTTCTTTTGCAACAAGGCGCCCCAAGCGGTCATGCCGCCCCCTTATAATGGTTTGAACTTCATTCAATTCACCACTTTGAATAAAGGGACGCGTGCCATAAAAGACAACGCTTTGTTGTTCCTCTTTGCCGCGAGATCTGTCAATTGCAAAGGGTAAACCACTTTCATGCTTCATATTAAAACCTCAATAAAATCTTGAATTGTTCGCGAACATCGGCACGCAAAGGAATATTGATGGGTGTTTTGAGTATCTCTACACCACCATTCAGTTCATTGACGTCACACCAAAGCTTTCCAAGGGGGACATCTTGTTTGGGAATGCCGTGAACGAGAATAGAAACAAATGCTGCTTGTTTCCCATCAACATCGTGAAAATCTGTGCGTGCTGCCAGAAAAAGCGCCGTGCCCATCGAGGAGGGCTGGAATCTGCCGCCACAATGGCTGTAAACACCATCCAAAGCTTGTTCGACAGGCGCTACAGCATAGCATCTGCGATACCCAATCACGCTATTTTGGCTGTCTTTTAACACGAGATAAAGCGTGCGACCATGAAACCATTCTGCCATAAGCATATCGCGTTCATGTTTTTTGACCGAACACCACGGAAAATTTGCCAAATCCCAAGGATAATCAATTTGGTTCCAGCTTAACTCCTCGTCAAAGTCATCTATCCAATTACCAATAAGCCTGCCTTCTTCTCTTGTGAGCGTGTGATTGATCTCTGTTGTGCGCCCAAAGGAAAACAAAGTGCCCCCAGCTGTTAAGCGAACACCGCTTTCATACTCCAACATGCTGTCATCAAGGCGTGACATATTGCATTCAACAGCTTGCACATTATAACCATAGGTCCCACGGCGAAAATCAGAGCGCAAACTTTTGGAGAGGTTAGTGATTGCTTCAATGGCTTCAAGGCTGCTTTGTTTAGGGAGGCTGTCAAAGTAAAGTTGAAAGGAATTCCACCATGCACGTCCCGTCCAAGCGGGTATAAAGCGTGCCGAAATCTCTAACCATCTCAACCCCATCTCTATTGCCGCAAGTGAGCCACGTATCCGCTGCCATTGAAGCCCTTGATCAATCAAATCATAGAGGTTTGGAACATAAGGTGTCAGTTCACCAAGCCCGTATTCTTCAATCAACCACGGCAAAAAGCGGGGAGGGCGCGTGATCAATTTAGCACGTGAAATCCCCAAAACAGAACCATCAACATCTTGATGAAAATCGCAAGCATCGGCAAGGCGCTTTTCAAATTCCGTCGCGTTTGTGGGAAGGAGGGAACCAACCATTAGCGCGCACGCCCTTTGAAGTTTAAGGTGATTTTTCCAATCGCTAAAACTTCTTCATCGCAAACCGCACTGTCTCTGGTTGGTGCAACGGCAATCACTTTCTGAACACCAGGGATCATCAGTTTCGAAATCCACCACGACAAACTTAATTCACGGCCAATGGCTTGTTCTTGTCTCCATGCTGCTCTTAAATTTGTTTTCATTGTTGTGAGAATTTTCAACGATGTTTCCGGTAACAGCCAAACATCTGCTTCTAAATCCAGCACTTTTTTGACAGCAGCGTGAACAATGATTGTATCATTGGTCATGATGATATTTTTTTTGTGAAGAGCTTCTGAAACTGTTTGTATGAGATCTTCAGATGCCGTTCCTTCTTCATTATTACCAAAAAGAGCAACATAGATGGTTGGGTCTTTGCCTTTACGGTAAACAATCGCATCCTTAACACGACTATCTGCTGTTAAGGCGATAAGCTTGTAATAGGGTTCTGTCCCGCTCCCATTACCACCACGGGCATGAAGCTGTATGCGTTCACGATATCTCTCGTCACTTTCACCCTCCATGCGGGCAAGACCATGCCAGTTTCCCAAAGCGTCAAGAGATTCACCGGTTGCAAAATCAAGAATGTTGTTGCGTGCCGCCTCGTTAATACGCTGTCTTAAAAGCAACTCTCGATAGCTAAAAGCCTCTATGACTTTTACGGCCGGATCACTTTCAAGAATGGTATATTCAGGCAAAAGCTCTTTTAAATGGGCAAGAGCAGCAGCGCGTATTTCTTCAAAAGAAAGTTCTGTGATGATGTCTGGTTTTGCAAGCACTCCATTCATTTTATCAATAATCCTTCCATGGTAATGGGCTTGCCGGATGGCAAATAAATGCCTTCAAAGGATAAAGAAACGTGTCCATTCTCACCCCTTTTAAAATCAATTTTTTTCAATTTAAAACGCGGTTCCCACTTGTCTAAAGCCTCAGCAACAGCGGCATAAAGAGCAACAGCAAAAGCATTATTAACCGGTGCATCAATGAGTTCAGCAACACGTGAACCATAATCACGCCGCATTACACGCGAACCAATCCGCGTTAACAAAATATCAAGGATTGATTGACGTAAATGATCAATGCCGGTCAATGGCTTTCCTGTTGTACGGTCCATTCCACTGTTCAATTGGGACCTCCTGTCATAGAACCACCAGGGGAAACACCGCCATGAACATGGGTTTCTCCTACATTGGTGCCGTTATGTCTTAATCCACTTGAATGAATGGAAACATTATTTCCAGAATGTAGAGAGAGACTATCATTCGAATTCAGTGAAATGCCATCACCTGCCTTCAAAGAGATGTTGCCTTTTGCGTTTAAATTTATATCGCTTTCTGAAACAATCTTTATGCCTTCCGGTGCGGTAAGCTCTAGCTTGCCACCATCACCTTTTAGTGACACACCATCAGCGATTGTCAGGATAAACTTTCCGCCGGATTTGATGTGAATTCCATAAGTGTTTTGTTCATCATCATATTCAAGGCTGGTTCCATCAGGGTATATCGTTCGGTGAATGCTGCCTTTATCGGCTGCTTGATTAGCATCGGTATGAAGTGAACCAACAATCACCCCTTGTGATAAATCCCCTGATGACGAGATAACAATCACTTGCTCTCCAACATCGCGCCCTTCATAGGAGCGTGTTTTACCGGCGCGGGCTTGTGTGTCTGGAATCCAGTCACTGACAAGATTGCCACTTTTTATCCGATAGCGTGCGTTTTTATGGTCGACATGGCTAATTTTTCCCACCACAACCATATTGGCCACACGTCTCTTTAGATCTGTGATTTCTTTATCGCGCCGCTCTAACATGTCCACCTTCAATTTTATGGTATTTATCTTTATTTCTCACGCCTGTTTCTGGTTTAAAACCGACAAGGGGTTCAACAACTCTTTCGGTTGCCTTTCCTTCATCAAGGCAGGGGATATTGGTGACGTAAGTCACGTCAAAGGTTAAAATCGCACCATGGAGCGCTAGGGCGCCATTATCACCAAAGGCAAAAGCAATATTTTGCAGGCGGCATGTTTCAACGCTGTTGTTGAGATTGGGATTAGCGTAGAAAATTTCCTCCACTTCCCATGCTAATTGATCAACAAAACGCGCTCCATCTTCACATGTCGCATAACATTCAACATCTAGCGTTAAAACACGCCGCCTTACTCCATAATCATAGCCATCTTCAATTGTTTCACTTTGTGTTGAGATATTAATTGCAGGCGTGTTCTCAGGGGAGAAGTTGAAATCACGCATATTGAAAACATTGTCACCAGCTGCCGTCTTTGCTGCTTTGATCAACGCAACAAATGTTTCTCTTATCGTCTCGCGGGGATGCATGGGGGCTCCTGTCCAATTAAGTGTATAAAATGATTGACTAGGATTAATAATGATACTATTATTGGTTATGAGCAATAAAGTTGAAAAAATAATTAGCTTGATGAAAGCATCACCAAAGAACATCAAGTTTTCAGATTTGTTGGTTGTATGTGTCTATTTCTTTGGAGAACCACGGAACAATGGTACAAGTCATTTTGTTTTTAAAACCCCGTGGCTTGGTGACCCCCGTGTGAATATTCAAAAAGATTCTGGTAACAAAGCAAAAGCTTATCAAGTCAAACAAGTCTTACAAGCGATAGAAAGGATGAAACATGAACAATAATCATTATACATATCGTGTTTTGTGGTCGCAAGAAGATGAGGAATATGTCGGATTGTGTGCAGAATTCCCATCCCTTTCATGGTTAGATGCTCAAGCAGAGAAAGCTTTAAAAGGCATTATGGACCTTGTTTCAGAAGTTGTTGAGGACATGCAACATAATGGAGAAGAAGTTCCTGTGCCTTTGTCACATGGTAAATACAGTGGTAAGTTTCAATTAAGAATACCACCAGAACTCCATAGAAAACTTGCAATACAAGCCGCTGAAAATGGTGTGAGTTTAAACAGATACATTTCCTCTAAACTTTGAATCTTTTAAAAGTCTATACGTACTAAAAGAAAATTAATTCTTATGAAACCCTCTAAATTAAAACAAATACCCGTTTTTAAGACGGATAAAGAAGCAGAAAACTTTGTTGATACTGCCGATCTTACAGATTATGACTTAACTGATTTTAAATCCGTTCATTTTGAGTTCTTACCTAAAGAAGTCTCTTGACTACCTCCCCACCTTTAACGATAGGGAGGGGAGTTTTGTTTTTAAGTTAAGCAACCTTTTTAATGGGGTTGTCTAAATTTGGTTCATAAGTTCGCAACAAAGAATCCATACGATGTGGCAGTTCTGAAGCTCCAAAATCTGTCAAAATTGCCAAGATTTTTGTAATATTGGGCACGTCATCTTGAAGCTTTAAAACTAGAACATTTTCTATTGCATTCATAGTTTGAACCAGAGCACTACAATCTTTGTCGCTCACATTTTCATCATTAGAAAATTGAGATAATGCCATCCACAAATCGCATAAGAAGTTGGTATCTATTTTCATTGCACACCCCCAAAGATTTGTTCTCTCAAACATGCCAATCCTCTAGATGTGATTTTCGTTGAAGGCAGCACCTTTTCTGTACCATCCGGTCTTTGAATTGTAATAGCGGGACAATCCATGAATCCTTTCTTGATCTTGTCCTGATAAGGTAACAGAGGCGCCCCTGGAGCCCGTCGATACACCCAATCATGTTTACGCAAATAATCGGTCAAATCCTTTGGTCGTACTTCCAACATCTTTGCTGCTTCAATAAGACCAAACAAACCATCAGAACGCTTTAAACCTTCCAAAGCTTTTGCTTTTGGAGTCAATTCAGCAATGGTGTTATCCTTTTGCTCGATTTGGCTTTGTAGATGATTCAAAACACCAAGCAATGCCTCGGGTTTAGAGTAGTCAACTTGTGGTGTTGTTACTTGTTTCAAAAGCCGTTCAGCATTTGTGAAGGACATTATAAACAAAAACACAATAAAGTCAATAGGTTGTGTGAAATTATTTTATATGAATCCACTTAAGAATCCACACTTTTATGCATGATTCATTTGATCATTTTTTATATAAGATTGCCATGTATGAATAGACCATAAAAAGCAAATCATGATGTAAATATTATAACGCATGTGTGCATTCAAATGAAATGAAAAGCAGATATCATTTATAACAGTTTATAAATTTTATGATACGTTTTTATCACAGCACAAATCACATTGTTTAAAAATTTAGTCGTTTGGAATTATCGATTATACGTTTAAAGAATGGTATGAGTTTTGCTCTTTTTTGAGCGAAACCTTAAAAAGGAATAATAGGTTTAATTTATAAAGATTGCATAAAAGGATTAAGGATAAGAACGCTTTTAAAACGCTTACTAAAAGTTAAAAAACGATAAAGAGGTATTTTATATCTTATGAAATGAAAAGCCTTTTAATGAATAGATTGCAGACTAGTTTTTAAGAACGGAATTATTCGCTTCCACAAAAAAATGGAGGCGGGTAATACCATAGCAGTAAAATACTATTTTACCTTAGATATGGTACTAAAAAACGTTTTAAAAGTTACCATTTAAAAGTACAGAGCACAAATATAGAGCGATTAATTTGCAAAAAAGTTATGTTTAAAAGAAACTTATGAAAGCCTTTCTAAATATTGTTTAAACGTTTGAAACAGATGTTTATAACAGTTTCTAAAGCCTTGCGTATTGATTGTTCTTTTCTCTAAGCTTTCTACATCTTCTAAATTTTTTACATCCCTTAAGTTATTTACATCTTCTAAATTTTCTACATTATGTACATAAAAGTTAATTTGGATATTTTCATCTTTCTTTAAAAAAAGTAAAGGAAGAAGATGATAGTAAATTTCATTATGAACTAAGTTTATATCTAACACATTTTGTTGATAAGGCCCTTCAAAAGATAAATGTGTATTCCACCATTTATCTTTTTCGCCATTTTCTTTTTTAAAAGAATCTTGTGTAAACTGTGGAGTGAAATTCAGTGAAATTTGAGCATGATGTTCATCTTTGCTAAAACTAATGATTTTAACTTCTTCGAATATTTTCAAGTAAGTAATACGTCCAACCCCTTTACATCCTTCTTGAATTTTATAATCACTTTTATAAGTAGAGAAAGATTTGATATTCTCTTTTGTAAATCCATCTCCATTATCAAAAACACTTATAGAAAAAATTGGTTGATTCTCCCACAAATCTGCTTTGCCATAAAGTTGGAATAAAATATCAATTTTTGTTGCATGAGCTTGTATAGAGTTAACGATACATTCCTTAAGAACTGTAACGATATTCGTTTCTGAAGAAAGATCGCGGATTATAGCATTAAGATTGACAAGCATAAGTACACCAATATATTTTATTTATATATCTCGTTGTAATATTTAAATTTTATAATGATATTAAACACACTATTCCTGATGAAAAGTTAATAATTTCTCACCATAAGAGATATTGTATATGCTTGATAACGGTTTTTGTATAGAGGTATTGGACAAGATCTCCACACACTAAAAATAAAGACTAACCAAAATTTGAAAAACTTTATTAGAATCAGAATAAAATACTTATTCTTTCTAAAGGATTTTTCAAATGTTACCCCCTTTGGTAAAACTTTACGCAAACTTCGTATTGTTCGCTCAGAACGCCTCTATAGATATGGCTAAGAAATTAGACATATCTGTATCATTTTTATCTTCTGTAGAAATTGGCAAAAAATCTGTTCCTGTAGGACTGTAGGAAAAGATAATTGAACTCTATGATTTAGATCAAGAGAAGGCTTTACTCTTAAGAAAAGAAGCTTATGTTTGTCGCAAAAGTTTTACAATCAAGACTTCTGATCCGTTGAGGCATGAAGCTGTTGGTGAGTTTGTTAGAAATTTAGAGAATTTTTCACAACAAAACTTAGCAGAATTAAAAGACCTTCTTGAGAAAGTTTGCAAAAAAAGAGGCGTCCTATAGAGATAGGTTGAAAAATCCTATTCCCTTAACTTTATTAAGGCATCCCTCGCAGTAAAAAAGATATGAGTTCCAAAAACTTAATAGGAATATAAAGCTATATGGTGGGCGATGAGAGACTCGAACTCCCGACATCCTCGGTGTAAACGAGGCGCTCTACCAGCTGAGCTAATCGCCCAATGCAATGATCAGCAATTGAATGGAGACTATTTAAGGAAGAATTTTTCTAAACGCAAGAATAAAGATGGGATTTGATAATTTTTTTTAAAAATGCAGAATCCTTCTTGACATAAACGCATGAACCCCTTACACGACCGCTTGTACCAAATTAAATTGGTTCGAAAAAAATGCGCGGGTGTAGCTCAGTTGGTTAGAGTGCTGGCCTGTCACGCCGGAGGTCGCGGGTTCGAGCCCCGTCACTCGCGCCATTTCGTGATTCCTTATGAAATTTCCTTTTTAAAATATCCATATGCTATGAGTAATGTGGTGGAGTGTTTGATTGGGAATAGATATGTTTTTTCTTTCTTTTTATATGGTTTATAAGAATAGGGCTTGCGTCTTTCTTTGCTCTGCGTTACCTATGCCGATAAGAAAAGTATCGCTCTGTATGCCTTAGAAGCAGTATGAATAGAGTTAATAGAGCGATTGTTAAATTTGTCTGTTTGGTCTCGCAATATTGAATCATTGTGTTAAACTCAGGCATTTCGTTACGATGGAAGAGGGTTATGGCTTATTTATTGAGCTCTTATTTGCCAGTCTTGATTTTCATTATTGTGTCAGCGGTTATTGCTGGAGTTTTGTTGATTACACCTTACATTGTAGCATATCGTTCCCCCGATCCTGAAAAATTATCGGCTTATGAATGTGGGTTTAATTCATTTAGTGATGCACGCATGAAGTTTGATATTCGTTTCTATTTGGTATCAATTTTATTTATTATTTTTGATCTTGAAGTTGCATTTCTTTTTCCTTGGGCTGTTTCATTCGAATCAATAGGTATGTTTGGCTTTTGGTCGATGATTGTGTTTTTAGCGATTTTGACTATTGGATTTATATATGAATGGAAAAAAGGAGCCCTTGAATGGAATTAAGATATAATAATTCAACGATTGAGGCTCCAAAACCAAAAGGAATCATTGATCCAAATACTGGTGGGCTGATAGGATCTGAAGATGAGTTTTTTCGTGATATCAATGCTGAATTGTCAGATAAGGGTTTTTTAGTTACCTCGGCAGATGCTTTGATTACTTGGGCACGTACCGGTTCTTTAATGTGGATGAGTTTTGGTTTGGCTTGTTGTGCTATCGAAATGATGCAGTGCTCAATGCCTCATTATGATAATGAGCGTTTTGGATATGCACCACGAGCTTCACCCCGCCAGTCAGATGTGATGGTGGTGGCAGGTACTCTAACAAATAAGATGGCTCCTGCTTTAAGAAAAGTGTACGATCAGATGCCAGAGCCACGTTATGTGATTTCTATGGGATCATGTGCAAACGGTGGGGGATATTATCATTATTCCTATTCAGTAGTGCGGGGATGTGATCGTATCGTGCCTGTCGATATATATGTCCCAGGGTGTCCACCTACAGCAGAGGCATTATTATACGGCATATTGTTGCTACAGAAAAAAATCCGTCGTACCGGATCCATAGAGCGATAGAGAGTTTTCTTGTCATGGTGGATGAAACATTGGTTGAGCTTGCTGCTTATTTGGAAAACAAATTAAAAAATAAGCTTGAAGAGACTGTTCTTGCTTTTGGTGAATTGACCATTGTGGCACGTCTTGATGCAATTATCGATGTCTTAATGTTTGTTCGTGATGATTCTCGTTGTCAATTTATTAATCTTACAGACATTAGTGGTGTGGATTATCCTTCTCGCGATAAGCGCTTTGATGTTTCTTACCAATTGTTATCTCCTCGTGAGAATTTACGCTTACGTGTAAAAGTTCGTACAGATGAAAATACTCCTGTTGCTTCAGCTTGTACAGTTTATCCTGGCGCAGAGTGGTATGAACGTGAAACGTATGATATGTATGGGATTTTATTTTCAGGACATCCGGATTTGAGACGGATTTTAACAGATTATGGGTTTGAAGGATATCCTTTACGCAAAGACTTTCCTGTGACAGGATTTGTTGAATGCCGTTATGATAATGAAGCAAAGAGGGTGATTTATGAGCCTGTTGTTTTGCGCCAAGAGATGCGTAATTTTGATTTTCTTTCTCCTTGGGAAGGAGGACAGTATACTTTGCCATGTGATGGGAAAGCAGATGAAAAAAAATAATATTGGTTTTGATAAGGCATTATATTAGGGTACTGTATTTCTTAAATAATTAAATATTTTTTAGCGTGATAGATTTTTTTGATATTTGATATGAAGTTTTTTAAAAAGCAAGGGGTTGATTGTGGCTGAGGTCAATGTTCGAAACTTTAATATCAATTTTGGTCCGCAGCATCCTGCCGCGCATGGGGTTTTGCGCATGGTTCTGGAGCTGGACGGTGAAGTTGTTGAGCGTGTAGATCCACATATTGGGTTGTTGCATCGCGGTACTGAAAAATTAATGGAAACAAAGACTTATCTCCAAGCTGGTCCTTATCTAGATCGTTTGGATTATGTTGCTCCTATGAATCAGGAACATGCTTTTGTTCTTGCTATTGAAAAGTTATTAGATATAAAAGTTCCTAAAAGAGGGCAATTAATACGTGTTTTGTTTTCTGAAATTGGGCGTATTCTTAATCATTTGCTTAATGTAACGACACAGGCAATGGATGTTGGTGCTTTAACACCACCGCTTTGGGGATTTGAGCAACGTGAAAGATTGATGATTTTTTATGAGCGTGCCTGTGGTGCTCGTCTTCATGCAAATTATTTTCGTCCTGGTGGCGTGCATCAAGATTTACCAGAATCTTTAGTTGAAGATATTGGTGATTTTATTGATCCATTTCTTGTTTCTCTCGGAAAACTTGATGCGCTTGTGACCCCAAATCGGATTTTTAAGCAGCGTAATGTGGATATTGGCGTTGTAAGTATTGATGAAGCTTGGGCACGCGGTTTTTCTGGGGTTATGATTCGTGGAGCTGGTGTTCCATGGGATTTGCGTAAAAGTCAGCCTTATGAATGTTACGATGAAATGGAATTCGATATTCCTATAGGTAAAAATAGCGATTGTTATGATCGCTATCTTATTCGTATGGAAGAAATGCGTCAATCAGCGAAAATTATGCGCCAATGTGTGGAGCGTTTACTGAGTACTGAAAAAAATGGACCAGTTTCGAGCTTGGATCGCAAAATTGTACCACCGACGCGGAGTGAAATGAAAAGCTCGATGGAAGCACTGATTCATCACTTTAAACTCTATACGGAAGGTTTTCATACACCTCCTGGAGAAGTATATGTTGCTGTGGAAGCTCCGAAGGGTGAGTTTGGTGTTTATCTTGTTTCTGATGGAACCAATAAGCCTTATCGTGTCAAGTTGCGTGCTCCTGGGTTTGCTCATCTCCAAGCTATGGATTTTTTAACCAGAGGTCATATGTTAGCAGATGCTACAGCTATTTTGGGTTCGATTGATATTGTTTTTGGGGAGGTTGATCGCTAATGTCCGTACGCCGTCTTGCAGATGATGTTTATCAGCCGGCTGAGTTTTCTTTTACAAAAGAAAATCAGATATGGGTAAAAAATACCATAAAAAAATATCCTGCAGGGCGTCAGCAGTCTGCTGTAATTCCATTATTAATGCGTGCTCAAGAGCAAGATGGTTGGGTGACACGTGCTGCGATTGAGCATATTGCTCAGATTCTTTCCATGGCTTATATCCGTGTCTTAGAAGTTGCTACTTTTTATACTCAGTTTCAGCTTAAGCCTGTTGGAACAAAAGCGCATATTCAAGTTTGTGGTACAACGCCTTGTATGTTACGTGGTTCTGATGAATTGATTAAAGTTTGTCAGAAAAAAATTCATCATGAACCTTTTGCGACCAATCAGGATGGAACCTTATCATGGGAAGAGGTGGAGTGTCTTGGTGCTTGTGTGAATGCTCCGATGGTTATGATTTTTAAAGATACTTATGAAGATCTTACAGCTGAACGCCTTGAAGAAATTATTGATGCATTTGAAGCAGGTAAGGGTTCTGAGATAGAGGTTGGTCCGCAAAATAGTCGTAAATCGTCGGAACCGATTAGTGGTTTAACTTCTCTTATTGATGATGAGAAAGAAAAAAAGATCTCTCAAGTCTTCACCAAAAAAGGATAAGGAAAGAATGGGGAACATAATTAAGTATTTTTCTTGAGAAAATATTTTATTATTCTACCCATGATGGCAACATTTAACGAAAAGTAAGAAATCTTGAAAAGATATTTAAAAATTGCATTTGAGGAAAAGCAGAAAATGCTATGGGTAATAGAAAAAAAGGTGGGGTATGCTAGCTGATAAAGATCGTATCTTCACCAATATTTATGGTTTAAAAGACAAATCATTAAAGGCTGCGATGTTGCGTGGGCATTGGAATGGTCTGAAAGAAATGATTGACAAAGGTCGTGATTGGATCATTGATGAAGTGAAGGCATCGGGTTTACGCGGTCGTGGTGGTGCTGGTTTTCCTACTGGAATGAAGTGGTCCTTTATGCCAAAGCAGAATGATGGACGTCCTCATTATTTGGTTGTCAATGCCGATGAATCTGAACCTGGAACTTGTAAAGACCGTGATATTTTACGTCATGACCCCCACACTTTGATTGAAGGATGTGCAATCGCTACTTTTGCTATGGGAGCCAATGTTGCTTTTATTTATATTCGTGGTGAATATATTCGTGAACGTGAAGCGCTTCAAGCTGCCGTTGATGAATGCTATGATGCGGGTTTACTTGGCAAAAAAACGAAATATGGGCATGCTTGTGATATTGTTATTCATCATGGAGCGGGTGCTTATATTTGTGGTGAAGAAACAGCTCTTCTTGAAAGTCTTGAGGGAAAAAAGGGACAACCTCGGCTTAAACCACCATTTCCTGCCAATATGGGGATTTATGGCTGTCCAACAACAGTAAATAATGTAGAGTCTATTGCCGTTGTTCCAACGATTTTGCGGCGGGGTGCTTCGTGGTTTTCATCAATCGGACGAGCAAATAATGTTGGAACGAAATTATTTATGGTTTCAGGGCATGTTAATGCACCTTGTACATTTGAAGACGCTCTTGGTGTTTCATTCCGTGAATTAATTGAAAAACATACGGGTGGTGTTCGTGGTGGATGGAATAATCTTTTAGCAGTTATTCCAGGGGGGGCTTCTTGTCCAGTCGTTCGTGGTGATGATATGATCGATGCGATCATGGATTTTGATGGGATGCGAGATGTCGGGTCTTCTTTTGGCACAGGGGGAATGATTGTTATGGATAAATCAACCGATATTATCAAGGCAATTTGGCGTATAGCTGCTTTTTTCAAGCACGAGAGTTGTGGTCAGTGTACACCGTGTCGTGAGGGGACGGGATGGATGATGCGTCTTTTAGGGCGTATGGTTGAGGGAAGAGCGCAAAAACGCGAGATTGATCTTTTGTTTGAAGTGTCTAAACAGGTTGAAGGACACACTATTTGTGCGCTTGGTGATGCTGCCGCATGGCCTGTACAGGGGTTGATACGTAATTTTCGTCCAGAAATCGAGCGTAGAATTGATGAATACACGCGAAATGTAGTCCAAAGCAAAAATATTGCTTTAGAAGCGGTTTAATAAAGGATTTTGTTTTAAGAGCGACCGAATGCAAATTTTAAGTGGGTTATCCGCAGGTTGGATGGGTGATGATAAATATCAAAGTTGATGGCAAAGAGATTGAAGTTCCTGATTACTACACGTTGCTTCAGGCTGCTGAGGCGGCTGGGGCAGAAATTCCACGTTTTTGTTTTCATGAATCTTTGTCAATTGCTGGAAATTGTCGTATGTGTTTAGTTGAGGTTAAGGGTGGTCCACCAAAACCTCAGGCTTCTTGTGCTATGGGGGTTCGTGATTTACGATTAGGGCCTAACGGTGAGGCACCTGAGATTTTTACCAATACACCGATGGTAAAAAAAGCACGTGAAGGTGTTATGGAATTTCTTCTCATTAATCATCCTTTGGATTGTCCAGTGTGTGATCAAGGGGGAGAGTGTGATCTTCAAGATCAAGCAATGCTTTATGGACGAGATTGTTCTCGTTATACAGAAAATAAACGTGCTGTAGAAGATAAATATATTGGACCTCTTGTCAAAACTGTTATGACACGGTGTATTCATTGTACACGGTGTGTTCGTTTTACAACGGAAGTTGCAGGTATTTCTGAGCTTGGTTTGATCGGTCGTGGTGAAGATGCTGAAATTACGACGTATCTTGAAAAAGCTATGACATCTGAATTACAGGGAAATGTTATTGATCTTTGTCCAGTGGGAGCTCTAACTTCAAAACCTTATGCGTTTCATGCCCGTCCGTGGGAATTGGTAAAAACGGAATCGATTGATGTGATGGATGCGCTTGGTAGTGCTATCCGTATTGATAGCCGCGGCCGTGAAGTTATGCGGATTATGCCGCGTACGAATGAAGATGTAAATGAGGAATGGATCTCTGATAAAACGCGTTTTATTTGGGATGGATTACGGACTCAGCGGCTTGATAAGCCATATGTACGCAAAGATGGAAAGCTTCAACCTGTCAGTTGGACAGAAGCTTTTGCAAAAATTAAAATGGTAATCTCTAAAATTTTTCCAGAAAAAATTGGAGCCATTGCGGGGGATCTTGCTTCTGTTGAAGAAATGTATGCCCTTAAAGCATTATTGAGTTCTTTGGGCTCAACGCTTTTTGATTGTCGTCAAAGAGGGGGGGCTTTATCGCCAGAGTTTGGGCGCTCGAGTTATATTTTTAATCCTACAATTGTAGGTATTGAACAGGCTGATGCACTGCTTATTGTGGGATCTAATCCACGTCATGAAGCAGCTGTTTTAAATGCGCGTATTTTAAAGCGCCAACGGATGGGCAATTTTCCTATTGCATTAATTGGAGAGAAAGTCGATTTACGTTATCCTTATTCTTACCTTGGATCTGGGAGTGATACATTAACGACACTTATTCGTGGAGAGGATGTTTTTTTTAATGTCTTAAAAGAAGCGAAGAGGCCCCTTATTCTTATCGGAGAGGGAGCGGTTTCAGGAAGTGAAGGTTTATCTGTTTTAAAAAGTCTTGCTAAATTAGCTGATAATATAGGTGCTCTTAGTGAGACATGGAATGGGTTTGGGGTTCTTCATAATGCAGCTTCGATTGTTGGAGGGTTGGACATAGGCTTTACTTCTAAGCTTGGGGTTGCAAATATACTTAAAACCTGTGAAGTTCTATTTTTGCTTGGTGCTGATGAAGTAGAATTAGCCAATACAAAAGCTTTTACAGTTTATATTGGGAGCCATGGTGATAATGGTGCACATGCTGCTGACGTTATTTTGCCTGCATCTGCTTACACTGAAAAATCAGGGCTTTATGTGAATACAGAAGGACGTGTTCAAATGACAAATCGGGCTGGTTTTGCTCCAGGTGAAGCAAAAGAAGATTGGGCTATTTTGCGTGCTTTATCGGATATTTTAGGACAAAAGCTCCCTTTTGATTCTCTTTCTCAATTAAGGCAATGCTTGTTTAATGATTATCCACACCTTTGTGCTGTTGATGATATAGTGCCTTCTGATATAAGTGGTCTTAAGGCGCTTGGTTCAAAAATGGTTTCTCTCGAGAGTCAAGCATTTACTTCTATGGTTAAAGATTTTTATTTAACAAATCCGATAGCACGTGCTTCTGCTGTTATGGCTGAATGTTCATCTCTTGCAAAAAACCGTGCTACACAAACAGTAAAGTAAGGCAAAGGAAAAGGAATAATGATGTATGATTTCTTTATGACTTGGCTGTTGCCATTACTCATTATAATCGGAAAAACACTTCTTCTTTTGGTCGTTCTTTTGGTCTTAGTTGCTTATCTTCTTTATGCAGATAGAAAAATTTGGGCAGCGGTACAATTGCGTCGTGGACCAAACGTTGTTGGACCATGGGGTTTGTTACAGTCTTTTGCAGATTTAATTAAATTTGTTGTTAAGGAGCCTATTATCCCTGCAGGTGCAAATAAGGGTGTTTTTCTTTTGGCTCCTTTTGTTTCAGCGACACTTGCTTTATCAACTTGGGCTGTTATTCCTGTCAATGAGGGTTGGGAGATTGCAAAGATTAATGTTGGCTTGCTTTATATTTTAGCCATTTCATCTCTTGAAGTTTATGGTGTTATTATGGGGGGATGGGCATCAAATTCAAAATATCCTTTCTTAGGAGCTCTTCGTTCGGCGGCACAAATGGTTTCTTATGAAGTTTCCATTGGTTTTGTGCTTGTGACTGTCATTTTAATAAGTGGTTCGTTAGATCTCACAACAATTGTTTTTAAACAAACGCACGGGCTTGGTACAACTCTTGGTCTTCCTTTTAACAGTTTTCTCGATTGGAATTGGTTGGTCCTTTTTCCAATGTTTATTATATTTTTTATTTCTGCGCTTGCAGAGACAAATCGTCCTCCATTCGATTTGGTGGAAGCAGAATCCGAACTTGTTGCTGGTCATATGGTAGAATATTCTTCAACGCCTTACATGCTCTTCTTTCTAGGTGAATATGTTGCGATTGTTTTAATGTGCGCATTAACAACCATTCTATTTTTAGGCGGTTGGCTGCCTCCCTTAGATGTTTGGTGGCTTAATTGGGTTCCTGGTATCATTTGGTTTGTTTTAAAAGTCTGTTTTGTATTTTTTTGGTTTGCTATGGTTAAAGCATTTGTTCCACGTTATCGCTATGATCAGCTCATGCGGCTTGGTTGGAAGGTTTTTCTTCCTCTCTCACTAGCAATGGTTGTGATAACTGCTGCTTTTTTAAAGTTTACGGATTTCGTTTAAGAGGAGATTTTACGATGTCAGGTTTTATTCAGGCGGCAAAGTCACTTCTTCTATTGGAATTTGTGAGTGCTTTTTTCTTAGCTATGCGTCAATTTTTTTCACCAAAACCCACGATTAATTATCCTTATGAAAAAGGTTTTGTATCTCAGCGTTTTCGTGGTGAGCATGCATTGCGTCGCTATCCAAATGGTGAAGAACGGTGTATTGCTTGTAAATTATGTGAAGCGATTTGTCCTGCTCAAGCGATTACAATTGAAGCTGGGCCACGGCGCAATGATGGTACACGTAGAACTGTCCGTTATGATATAGACATGGTTAAATGTATCTACTGTGGTTTTTGTCAAGAAGCCTGTCCGGTTGAGGCTATTGTCGAAGGTCCAAATTTTGAGTTTGCGACGGAAACACGTGAAGAACTTTATTATGATAAAGAAAAACTTTTATTGAATGGAGATCGCTGGGAGCGAGAAATTGCTCGAAATATATTGATGGATGCGCCTTATCGTTAAGTGTATCGTTAAATGAGGTGTCGGATATTTTTCCGATAAATTGTAATCTGGTATGAAGTTTATACCAATTGTTTGAATAATTAAGGAGAAGCCTATGCTAACAGATCTAGCGGCGGCATTTTTCTATTTGTTTGCTTTTATTATGCTAACAAGTGCAGTTATTGTTATTACAGCACGCAATCCAGTGCATTCTGTTTTGTTTTTAATCCTCGCATTTTTTAATGCAGCAGCTTTGTTTTTACTTGCAGGAGCAGAGTTTTTAGGGCTTATTCTGCTTGTTGTGTATGTTGGAGCTGTCGCTGTTTTATTTTTATTTGTCGTTATGATGCTTGACGTTGATTTTGCTGAGTTAAAGAGTGGAACTCTTCGGTATGCTCCTATTGGAGCTCTTATTGGTGTTATTATCGCTGTAGAATTGATTGTTGTTTTTATGAGTAGCTATTTTTCTCCAGTCTTGAGAGCGCATGTTACGCAACCAATGCCAGATTTAGCGCAGCGAACAAATACACAAGCATTAGGTGATATTCTCTATACGGATTATGTTTTCTATTTTCAAATTGCTGGAATGATTTTATTGGTTGCAATGATTGGAGCTATTGTTTTAACACTTCGTCATAAATTAGGAGTAAAGCGGCAATCTATTGCGGAGCAAGTTTCTAGAACGGTAGAAAGTGCCATTGAAATCAAACAAGTTGAATCAGGCAAAGGTATGTAAGGGGGGCTATGCAGATGTATATTGATATTACACATTATCTCACTGTTTCTGCTTTGATGTTTACAATTGGTATTGCTGGAATTTTTCTCAACAGAAAAAATGTGATTATTATCTTGATGTCCATTGAGCTTATATTGCTTTCAGTTAATCTCAATTTTGTTGCATTTTCAGCATTTCTTCATGATCTCGTTGGTCAGGTATTCGCTTTATTTGTCTTAACCGTAGCAGCTGCTGAAGCTGCCATTGGTTTAGCAATTCTGGTCGTTTTTTTCCGTAATCGTGGTTCCATTGCGGTTGAAGATGTTAATGTAATGAAAGGCTAACCAGTGATGTATTATACGATTGTCTTTCTTCCGCTTTTGGGTTTTTTAATTGCTGCACTAGGTGGAAAAACGATAGGAGATCGTGCGAGTGAATTGATAACATGTAGCTTTATGGTTGTTGTTGCCATATTATCGTGGATAGCATTTTTCAGTACTGCACTTGGTCATATTCCAGCGATTGATGTATTGGTATTACATTGGATGACTGTTGGTGACTTAAGCTTTAATTGGGCTTTACATGTTGATGCATTAACAGCTGTCATGCTTATTGTTGTGAATAGTGTTTCGGCATTAGTGCATATTTATTCAATTGGTTATATGCACCATGACCCTTCAAGGTCTCGTTTTTTTTCTTATCTTTCTTTGTTTACATTTATGATGCTTATGTTGGTCACATCCAATAATTTGATTCAGATGTTTTTTGGATGGGAAGGTGTCGGACTTGCTTCTTATTTACTCATTGGTTTTTGGTTTCAGCGCGATTCTGCTAATAAGGCCGCAATGAAAGCTTTTGTAGTTAACCGTGTTGGAGACTTTGGTTTTCTCTTAGGAATCTTTAGTATTTTTGTTTTGTTCCAATCGGTTGATTTTGCCTCTATTTTTGCAAAAGCTGCCGACAAGAGCTTTATACAAAATATGACATTTTTAGATTGGCAATTTGATGGGCAGACGGCAATTACCATTACATGTCTTTTATTATTTATTGGTGCGATGGGAAAATCCGCACAATTTCTTTTACATACTTGGCTGCCTGATGCAATGGAAGGGCCAACCCCTGTATCAGCGCTTATTCATGCCGCTACAATGGTAACGGCTGGTGTTTTTATGATTGCGCGTATGTCGCCAATTTTTGAACTTTCTTCAACTGCTTTGACCGTGATTATTATTGTTGGTGCAACAACAGCGTTTTTTGCAGCAACTGTGGGGTTGGTACAGAATGATATTAAGCGTGTTATTGCTTATTCTACATGCTCTCAACTTGGTTATATGTTTGTGGCATTAGGTGTTGGAGCTTATGGCGCTGCTGTCTTTCATCTTTTTACGCATGCTTTTTTTAAAGCCTTATTGTTTCTTGGTGCAGGTTCTGTGATTCATGCTGTATCTGATGAACAAGATATGCGAAAAATGGGTGGGTTACGCAAACATATAAAGGTCACCTATTGGATGATGATGGTCGGGACCATTGCCTTGACCGGAGTTGGAATTCCAGGAACACTTTTCGGGACTGCAGGTTTTTTCTCAAAAGATGCGATTATAGAGTCTGCTTTTGCATCTCATAATATTGCTTCAGGATATGCTTTTTATCTTCTTGTTTTTGCTGCCTTTTTAACAAGTTTCTATTCATGGCGACTTATCTTTATGACATTCCATGGTAAACCACGGGCAACAGTTGATGTGATGCATCATGTTCATGAATCGCCTCCAGTTATGTTGATTCCACTCTTTCTTTTATCTATTGGAGCAATATTTTCTGGTGTCGTTTTCCAACCTTACTTTTTTGGTGACTTGTATAATGCTTTTTGGAAGGGAGCATTGTTTACAAGCAGCCATAATCATATTCTTCATGATGCTCACCATGTTTTTAATTGGGTAAAATGGTCGCCTTTTATAGCAATGATTCTTGGGTTTATGTTGGCTTATTTATTTTATATTGTGGCTCCCTCTCTTCCCAAGAAAATGGCGCGTATTATGCCAGGAGTGTATCACTTTCTTTACCAAAAGTGGTATTTCGATCAATTATATAACTTTTTATTTGTTCGTCCTACCTTTAGAATTGGTTCTTTTCTTTGGAAAGTGGGAGACGGTAAGATTATTGATGCTCTAGGTCCCAATGGTATTGCAGCGCGTGTTGTTGATATTACAAATAGAGTTGTTCGAATGCAAACAGGCTATCTTTACCACTATGCATTTGCAATGCTTATCGGCGTTGCATTGCTCATTACATGGATGATGATCGGGGGCGTAAACTAATGACCGATTGGCCTATTCTTTCTACGGTTACATTTTTGCCGCTTGTTGGTGTTCTTCTGATTTTGTTTATCAAAGATGATAGTGAAGTAGCACGCCATAATATACGTAATGTCGCATTTTTTACGACTCTATTTGTTTTTATTATTTCTTTAATTATTTGGATAGGATTTGATTCTAGCAACCAAAATTTTCAAATGGTTGAAAAATCCAGTTGGTTAGGGGGTGGTATTAGCTATCATATGGGGGTCGATGGTATTTCTATTCTTTTTGTTGTTCTCTCGGCTTTTCTTTTGCCTTTCTGTATTTTAGCAAGTTGGGAGAATGTTAAAGAGAGATTAAAAGCCTATATGATTGCGTTTCTTCTTCTAGAAGTTGCGATTATTGGTGTTTTTTGTGCTCTTGATGCAATGCTATTCTATGTTTTTTTTGAAGGCAGCCTCATTCCAATGTTTATCATTATAGGTGTATGGGGAGGAGCACGTCGTGTTTATGCAAGTATAAAGTTTTTCTTATATACTTTACTTGGTTCAGTGCTTATGCTGGTTGCTCTTATGGTTATGTATTGGGAGGCTGGGACACTTGATATACCAACTTTACTCAATTATCAGTTTCCTGCTCATATGCAAATATGGCTATGGCTTGCATTTTTTGCTTCTTTCGCAGTTAAAATGCCAATGTGGCCAGTTCATACATGGCTCCCTGATGCTCACGTAGAAGCACCGACAGCGGGTTCTGTTATTTTAGCTGGTGTCTTACTTAAATTAGGTGGGTATGGTTTTCTTCGTTTTTCTTTACCTATGTTTCCTATCGCTTCAGCAGATTTTGCGCCTTTTGTTTTCACATTATCGCTTATCGCTATTATTTATACATCACTGGTTGCACTTGTTCAAAGTGACATCAAAAAACTTATTGCTTATTCTTCAATAGCGCATATGGGGTATGTGACAATGGGTATTTTTGCTGCGAATGAACAGGGGATACAAGGGGCTATTTATCAGATGTTATCCCATGGAATTGTTTCAGCAGCATTGTTTCTTTGTGTTGGGGTTATCTATGATCGCTTGCATACACGTGAAATTTCAGCGTTTGGTGGTTTAGTGAATAATATGCCTAAATATGCTGTTGTTTTCTTAATTTTCACTATGGCAAATGTTGGTTTGCCTGGAAGCTCAGGATTTTTGGGTGAATTTTTAACCTTAATAGGTGTTTTTCAAGTAAATAAATTGGTTGTTGTTTTAGCAACAACAGGTGTTATCTTATCGGCAGCCTATGCCCTTTATCTTTATCGGCGTGTGGTTTTTGGTTCCTTGGATAAAGAGAATTTAAAAGTATTAATAGATCTTTCTTTAAGAGAAAAATTCCTCCTTTATCCAATGGTTATTCTTACAATATTCTTTGGTATCTATCCAACGCCTATTCTTAAGGCAACGGCGTTTTCCGTAGAAACCCTCATCAATAAACTGCACTAGATAAGGGAAGAATGCACATGCAAACTGAAATAATAGCGCAATTAGTCTTAATTCTTCCAGAGCTTTTAATTGCATTAGGAGCTGTCGTGCTGCTTATGATTGGTGTTTATTCCAATACACGTGCTTCTTTAACAGTGACAGGTTTAGCCATAGCAATTCTTGTGGCAACCATTATTATTCTTATAATTTTTCCGAAAAATGGTTCATTTCAAACCAATGCGCTCGTTATCGATTCCTTTAGTCGTTATATGAAAATTTTAATGCTTATTGGTGCACTCTTTTCTCTTATCATGTCTGTTGGTTTTGCCAATGCACAAAAGTTTAATATATTTGAGTTTCCAGTACTTGTTCTTTTAGCAACCCTTGGAATGATGTTTATGATTTCAGCGGGTAATATGCTGTCGCTTTATATGGGGTTAGAGCTGCAATCTTTAGCTTTATATGTTTTAGCAGCGATTAATCGTAATAATGTAAAATCTTCTGAAGCCGGTATAAAATACTTTGTTTTAGGAGCATTATCTTCAGGGTTGCTTCTTTATGGTATTTCTTTGCTTTATGGTTTTACCGGTCAAATTGGTTTTCACGAAATTGCTCTTGCTTTAAAGGGCAAAAATGTACAATTGGGGGTCATTTTTGGAATTGTCTTTATTTTAGCTGGTTTGGCTTTCAAAATTTCTGCTGTTCCGTTTCATATGTGGACACCTGATGTTTATGAAGGAGCGCCCACACCGATTACAGCATTTTTTGCTGGTGCCCCTAAAGTTGCTGCAATGGCTTTAATCATCCGTATTATTGTGGTGACCTTTATTCCCCTAGGGCGTGTTGATAACGTGATGCCTGCATGGCAACAAATTTTGGTGTTCATGGCGATTGCATCAATGATACTGGGTGCTTTTGCTGCAATCGGTCAGAATAATATTAAGCGCTTAATGGCTTATTCGTCGATCAGTCATATGGGTTATGCACTTGTTGGTTTATCTGCTGGAGATATGCTTGGGATAAAAAGCGTTATCCTTTATATGACTATTTATCTTGGAATGACGCTTGGTTCATTTGCCTTTATTCTTGGAATGCGCTCTCAGAATGGAAATGTTGAAAATATTTATGATCTTTCAGGGTTAGCAAAGACGAATCCGTTTATGGCTGTTGTGATGACAATACAGCTTTTTTCTTTAGCCAGTATACCACCTATGGCTGGTTTTTTTGGAAAGTGGTATACCTTTTCTGCTGCTGTCCACGCTGGACTTACGCCACTTGCTGTCGTTGGGATGATAGCGTCTGTCGTTGGGGCTTTTTACTATTTGCGAGTCATTAAAATTATGTGGTTTGATGATGCACAAGCGCATTTTGTTGCTTTATCGAAAGAGCTTCAATTTTGTCTTGGTCTTTCTGTATTCTTTATTTTATTTTACGCGCTTTTTGGAGTTTGGTTCGCTGAGCTAGCAGAAAAAGCAGCAACAGCATTGTTTTAATGAATATGGTTTATACTTTATCAGATTTTGCACAAAAACAGGGATACACTGTTGAAGCGTACGATAGTGTTGATTCAACAAATCTCATTGCGCAACGAAAAGCGCAAACTGGTCATCAAGGTAATCTTTGGATTGTTGCACAAGAACAATCACAGGGAAGAGCAAGAAGAGGGAGGACTTGGTCTAGTCCAAAAGGGAACCTTTATTCTAGTCTTTTATTAGTTGATGATATTGTTCATCAAACTGCGGCTCAACTTGGTTTTGTTGCTGGAGTAAGTGTGGCAGAGGTAATAAAACAATTGATAAAAGAGGAAAAGCAGACAAACAATATTGTGAGCTTAAAATGGCCAAACGATATTTTGCTCAGAGGAGAAAAAAGCTCTGGAGTTTTGCTTGAGATTTTAAAATTGTCATCACAACAATATGCTTTGGTTATTGGTATTGGAATAAATGTGAAATATAATTATGAAGATGCGCCCTATTCCACTTCAAGCTTAAAGAATATCGGGTTGCGTATTGATGCAGAACAATTATTTACGGTTTTGACGGAGTGTTTTTCTAAAAATTACCTTCTTTGGAAACAACCAAAAGGATGTGAAATAATCCGAAAAAAATGGCTTTTATATTCCGCTCATCTTGGGAAACATGTCAAAGTGGTGAATGATGAAAAAGTCATTGAGGGTATTTTTGATGGTCTTGATAGTGATTTTAACTGCATCATAAAGCGAAAAGACGGTCAGACAGCCATTATAACAGCTGGGGATGTTCATTTTGGTTTGGCTGATTCTGTTAATGCAGGCCGTTATTGAAAAATTATTTTATCATCAGATACCTTAATGATTTGGGAGATGTTTATGGTTGCAGCCAATAGATGTGAATTTGTTTTTTTACCTCTGGGAGGTGTAGGTGAAATAGGGATGAATTTAGCTGCTTACGGATTTGGTCCCCAATATCTTCGTGAATGGCTGCTGGTTGATATGGGGATTAGTTTTGCTGGTTCTGAATTACCAGGTGTCGATCTTGTTTTGCCTGATATTCGTTTTCTAGAAAGTGAAAAACACAATATACGGGGTCTTGTTTTAACACATGCACATGAAGATCATTATGGGGCCGTTCTTGATTTATGTCCAAAGTTACAAGTGCCGATTTACTGTACGCCTTTTACGGCAGGATTATTGGAAACTAAAAAACAATTAGATTTTGAATCTCAAAAAATTTTACTCAATATTTTTCAAGCTGGTGATTGTTTTCAGGTAGGTTCCTTTGCTGTAGAGGCTATAGCCGTTAACCATTCAATACCAGAATCTGTATCTTTAGCAATTACAACCTCTTTGGGGACTGTGATTCATACTGGTGATTGGAAAATTGATCATACCCCTTCACTCGGGGCTGTAACCGATGAAAAAAGATTTCGTGCTTTAGGCAAAAAAGGTGTTTTAGCATTACTTTGTGATTCCACAAATGCATGTCGGGATGGTATCTCTCCTTCAGAACAGCAAGTTCAAGCCAGTCTTTCAGAGATTATTTCTAAAGCTGAAGGGCGCGTTGCGATAGCAACTTTTTCTTCTAATATTGGTCGGATACGTTCTATTGCTCTTGCAGCTGAAGCTGCTGGACGTAAGGTGCTTGTCATTGGGCGTTCCCTTAAGCGAAGTATTATGGTTGCACAAGAGCTTGGTTATATGAATGGTTTAGCACCATTTGTAACGGAAGATGATTATGGCTACATCTCGCGAAAAGATCTTGTTTTAATTGTCACAGGGAGCCAAGGTGAGCCATGTGCTGCTTTGGCTAAACTGTCACGTGATGGAATGAAAAATATTGCACTTTCCACTGGTGATACCGTTATTTATTCATCACGAAGTATTCCAGGAAACGAAAAAGCGATTATTGAGGTACAAAATCGTTTCATTGATTTGGGTATTAAAATTATTACGAATGAAGATGCACTTGTTCATGTTTCAGGTCATCCCCGTCGTTCAGAACTTTTACAGATGTATGATTGGATAAAGCCACAAATACTTGTCCCTGTACATGGGGAAGCAATGCATCTTAAGGCTCAGGCAACTTTAGCACGTCAAGCGGGTATTAAAACTGTTATGGATATCAGAAATGGCCATATGTTACGTCTTGCACCAGAGCCTGTAGAAGTTATTGATCAAGTTCCTGTTGGCCGCATCTATAAGGATGGTTGCCTAATTGGAGATGAAGATGAATTAGGGATTCGTGAACGCCGCAAACTAAGTTATGCTGGTCATGTTACTATTTCTCTCCATATAAATAGTAAGCATGAATTATTAGGGGATATAGGTCTAACAACATTCGGGTTACCTGAAAGTAATGGAAAGGGGGAAAGTTTAAAAGATATTCTTTTAGATATCGTAGAAAATACAGTTTATAATATCCCACGCATGAAACAGAAAAATAATGAACTTATTCGAGAGGCAACACGACGTGCAGTAAGAGCGGCTGTTCATGAAATTTGGCAAAAAAAACCTATCTGTACAGTTTTTTTACATCGGTCAAAATAAAAGAACTTTCCTATTACGTTATTTAAAAAGAGAAGAGCATTTTTATTTTATTGCTAAATAAGAAAAATAGAGAATAAAGCACAATAAATTTTAAATGATAAGATCGTTATATTTGCAAGTATTCAGAATGCGGCTATAGATGAATAGAGGGTGTGATAAATTGTTCCGATATGATAGATCTGATTAGGAGTTAATTATTTCAATGCGTCTTTCTCAATATTTCCTTCCACTTTTAAAAGAGAATCCTAAAGAAGCAGAAATTGTTTCTCATCGCTTCATGTTGCGCGCTGGAATGATTCGACAACAAACATCAGGGATTTATTCTTGGCTTCCTTTGGGAAAAAAAGTGCTTGATAAAGTTTGTAAAATTATTCGTGAAGAGCAAGAACGTGCGGGTGCAATAGAAATATTGATGCCTACAATTCAGTCTGCTGATCTTTGGCGTGAAAGCGGTCGTTATGATGATTATGGTTTGGAAATGCTCCGCATTAAAGATCGTCAAAAGCGTGATTTACTTTATGGTCCAACCAATGAAGAGATGGTAACAGATATTTTTCGCTCTTATGTTCGTTCTTATAAAGATCTTCCGCTTAATTTATATCATATTCAATGGAAATTTCGTGATGAAATTCGTCCACGTTTTGGTGTGATGCGAGCACGAGAATTTTTAATGAAAGATGCTTATTCTTTTGATCTTGATTATGAAGGCTCTGAAACATCTTATAATCGTATGTTTGTTGCTTATTTACGCACTTTTTCTCGCCTTGGCTTAAAAGCAATTCCTATGCGTGCAGATACAGGTCCAATAGGGGGGGAACTCAGTCATGAATTTATCATTTTGGCTGAAACAGGAGAGAGTGCTATCTTCTGTGATAAACAATTTCTTGAACTTACCGTTCCTGATAGTTCAATCGATTTTAGTGATAAAGCTGTTTTAGATGATATTGTTAAGCAATGGACATCTTTTTATGCAGCAACGGAAGAAATGCATAATGAAGAGGAGTGGGCTAAAGTTTCTGATCATAATCGTCTTTCAGCGCGTGGTATTGAAGTAGGGCATATTTTCCACTTTGGTACTAAATATTCTGCTCCAATGGGAGCAAAAGTTATGGGACAAGATGGAAAAGAGCATGTGGTCTCTATGGGATCTTATGGTATTGGGCCTTCGCGTCTTGTTGCTGCCGCTATTGAGGCTTCTCATGATGAAAATGGTATTATTTGGCCAAAGTTTATGGCACCGTTTGATTTTGGGATTATCAATATGAAGCCCGATGATGAAAAATGCACACAGGCATGTGAGTTTCTCTATCAGGGATTAAAGAAGGTTGGTTTTGATCCGTTATTAGATGATAGAAATGAACGCCCTGGATCAAAATTTGCAACAATGGATTTGATTGGTTTGCCAACGCAAATCATTGTTGGTCCTAACAGTATTGCACAAAATGAAGTTGAAATTAAAGATCGAAAAACAGGAATAAAAAAATCTCTAAAGGTTGAAGATGTGCTCAGCCAACTTTCTATAATTTAATAGGAAATATTATGAAGAGGCTGAAAAAAAAATGCTTTTCATCTTATGAGTGGATGATCGCTTTTCGTTATATGATTCCCAATAAAAAACATGTCGTTGCATCTGTTATTTCAATTATTTCTCTTATTGGGATTATGTTGGGCGTATTTGCTCTAGTTGTTGTTATGGCGGTGATGAATGGCTTTCGTACAGAACTTCTCAATCGTATTCTTGGTATGAATGGGCATCTTATTATTCAAACAGTTGATTCTGGTTTCTCTGATTATAAGACTCTTATTTCTTCTTTAGAAACTACAAATGGTGTGAAGTTTGCTTTACCTGTTATTGAAGGTCAAGCGCTTGTTCAAGGTGAAGTTCAAGGTGGCTCTGGCGCGTTAGTTCGTGGTATGCGCAAACAAGATCTAGAAAAGCTTAAAACAGTCTCTCAAAACATTAAATTAGGATCGATTTCTCGGTTTGATCAAGAAGAAGGTGTTGCAATTGGAAGTGGCTTAGCAGAAAAATTAGGACTGACAGTTGGAAGAGATATTCGTATTATTACTCCAGATGGTGATGAGACTCCTTTTGGCGTTACCCCACGTGTGAAAGCTTATAAAGTCGTTGCTATTTTTGAAGTTGGTATGTCTGAATATGATTCAATATTTATCTTTATGCCTCTCCATGAAGCACAAATGTTTTTTAATTTGGGAGATAAGGTTCAGTCTTTGGAATTATTTCTAAATGATCCTGATGCTGTTGATCAAATAAAACCTGTTGTAGAAAAAGCAGTTGAACAACAGGTCTATTTAATTGATTGGCGTACACGCAATCAGGCTTTTTTTTCAGCCTTACAGATTGAACGAAATGTTATGTTTTTCATTCTTTCTCTGATCGTTCTTGTTGCTGCTTTAAATATTATTTCAGGGCTGATTATGCTTGTAAAAGATAAAAGTCATGATATTGCAATTTTACGCACGATGGGGGCTCAACAGAGTGCGATTTTGCGTATATTTATCATTACAGGAATGATGATTGGTTTTATTGGAACTATATTGGGTTTAGTTTTAGGTGTTATCGCGACCGCGAATATTAATCATATCCAAGATTTTATATCTTGGTTATTTAATGTCGACGTTTTTAATCCTCAACTTTATTTTTTAACAAAATTGCCTGCACAAATTGAGTGGAAACAGACCATCTTGGTTGCTATGATGGCTTTATTCTTGTCGTTTCTTGCTGCTCTCATTCCGGCATGGCGTGCTGCTAAGCTAGATCCCGTACAAGCTTTGAGGTATGAATAATGACAGCTATTTTAGAGCTTGTAGAGATTGAAAGACACTTTTTCGAGAGTCATAAGCCACTCATTGTTTTAGATAAAGCGAATTTTATTCTTAATCGTGGAGAGCTTGTCGCACTTGTT
The DNA here is from genome assembly GCF_042195725.1 of Bartonella sp. AP65SXKL. NCBI lineage: Bacteria > Pseudomonadati > Pseudomonadota > Alphaproteobacteria > Hyphomicrobiales > Bartonellaceae > Bartonella > Bartonella sp. AP65SXKL. Next base: position 191,720 of record NZ_JBHIOW010000003.1, on the reverse strand, counting down.
GCACCATCTGGTGCTGGAAAATCAACACTTCTTCATATTGCTGGATTATTAGAAAAACCAACAGCTGGTGATGTGATGTTACGGGGTGTTTCTTGTGCAAAGCGCTCTGATAGTGAGCGAACAGCTATAAGACGAAATGATATTGGTTTTGTTTATCAATTTCATCATTTACTTCCAGAGTTTACGGCGTTAGAAAATGTCATGATACCCCAAATGATAGCAGGATTAAAAAAATCTATAGCAGAAGATCGTGCGCGCAAATTATTGACGTATCTGCGTGTTTCTCATCGTGCGAACCATCGTCCCTCAGAGTTATCGGGAGGAGAACAACAACGTGTTGCTATTGCACGTGCAGTAGCAAATGGCCCTTCGGTTCTTTTGGCTGATGAACCTACAGGAAATCTTGATCCAGTAACTTCAGCTTATGTCTTTCAAGCTTTATCTATCCTTGTTCGTCAGTCTGGTCTTTCTGCTCTTATTGCAACACATAATTACGCTTTGGCTAAGCAAATGCATCGTCGAATTACACTTAAAGAACAAAAGATTATAGAACTTCCTTAAAGCAAGGTAAAAATTTTATACGACTAATTGAATAGTTTATATTACTTTATTCAAGGAGATTTTTTATGACAGTTTTTGTCGTTGACAAAAATCAATTAGATGCTCGTCGTCGTCGATTGATTTTTCGTGCATGGCATCGCGGTATTCGTGAAATGGATCTCATTTTTGGACATTATGTCGATGCTCATATTACTGGGATGAATGATAGAACGCTCTCTGAGCTTGAGTATATTATGTCTTTTGATGATCGTGATTTACTCACATGGATTACTGGAGAAATTTTGCCCCCCTCTGAAGTTGATAGTCCACTTTTCCGTGATATTGCCAATTATCGTACTTGCTTAAGTTATTAATCCCGATGCCTATATTTAAAAAAATTGTTATTCCCAAAAATAATTCTGTTCGTATGATTTTAGATAGCGTTACTGATGGATTTGAAGCCTTTGCGCTTGCTAAATTAAGTTCAGAAATTGCACAAGGTAAACCGCTCATCTATGTTGTCCGTGACGGAACAAAAATTGCGCATTTACAACAAGTTTTAAATTTTATTGAACCCAATTTACCCGTACTTCAATTTCCTGCATGGGATTGTTTGCCTTATGATCGCGTATCACCAGGAATTGCTGTTATGGCACGTCGACTATCAACATTGGCACACATAGCAAATTTACGGAAAGATCCATATTCTGCAATTATATTAACAACAGCAAATGCAATTATGCAAAAGTTGCCTCCTCGTGAAATGATAGAAGCTCAGCTTATTCACGCACGTGTTGGCCAGCGCAATAACATGGGAAATCTTATTCAATTTCTAGAAACCAATGGTTTTGAACGCGTTACGGTTGTCCGTGATGTTGGTGAGTTTGCTGTAAGAGGAGGAATACTTGATATCTTTTCTCCGATGGATGTTGAACCTTTACGCCTTGATTTTTTTGGAGATACCCTAGAAAGTATCCGCGTATTTGATCCAGAAAGTCAAAGGACAACAGGCCAAAAAACTGAACTTTTATTACAGGCAATGAGTGAGGTTGTCCTTACACCAGAACGCATCAGTCGTTTTAAAAGCAATTATACCCGTACATTTGGTGTATCACAAAAAAATAACATGCTTTATGAAGCAATTTCTCAAGGTCGGCGTTTTGCCGGTATGGAACATTGGCTTCCATTTTTTTATGAAAACCTTGATAGCTTTTTTGACCATTGTGGCAACTTACCGATAGTTTTTGAGCATCTCATAGAAGAAGTCTTCATTGAGCGCTATCGTCTTATTGAAGACTATTATAATGCGCGCAAAGAGCGCGAAAGTGATGAAAAAAATTCTACTTCTTATCATCCAATAGATCCTAGTCTTTTTTATTTAACGCCAGAGCGTGTTTTGGAAGGTGCGCAACAATCTTCGCAGCGTATTGATTTTTCGCCTTTTAATATTCCACAAAGTTTGGAACAAACTGTTATTCACACCAATGTTAAACAAGGATATGATTTTGTAAAAGAGCGTAATGCGCAGGAAAAAAATGTTTTTTCAAGTGTTATTGATCATATCGCATCTTTACGCGCTGCTGGTAAAAAAGTGCTTTTAGCGTGTTGGAGTGAAGGATCTCTCAATCGTTTGTTACAAGTTCTCGATGAGCATGGATTGAAAAAAATAGATGTTGCAAAATCTTTGCAAACTGTCAAAGCAACACCTCGGGATCGCATATTAGCAGCTGTTATCATGATAGAACATGGTTTTGTGGCTGAAGATTTGGCTATTATAGCAGAGCAAGATATCCTTGGCGATCGTTTTATAAGATCGCCAAAGCGGCGTAAGAATAATACAAATTTTATTTCTGAAATTTCTGCTTTAAATTCTGGTGATATTATTGTGCATATCGACCACGGTATTGGCCAATTTGTTGGTCTTAAAACCATCAGAACCACTGGAATTTTACGAGACTGCCTTGAAATTAGATATGCTGGAGGTGATTTACTTTTTTTACCTGTTGAAAATATTGAGCTTCTCTCACGTTATGGCTCAGAAGGAACAGAGGTAACTTTAGATAAATTAGGAGGTGTTGCTTGGCAAGCACGTAAAGCTCGGCTTAAAAAACATTTATTGGAAATGGCAGGGCAATTAATCCGTATAGCTGCAGAGCGTATGACTCGTGCTGCGCCTGCTTTACTTCCACCAATTGGACCATTTGATGAGTTTGTTGCTTGCTTTCCCTATGAAGAAACGGAAGATCAAATGAATGCAATTGATGCTGTTTTGGACGATCTAGCCTCAGGCAAGCCGATGGATCGCTTGATATGCGGTGATGTTGGTTTTGGAAAAACTGAAGTAGCCATTCGAAGTGCTTTTGTTGCAGCATTAAATGGATATCAGGTTGCTGTTGTTGTACCGACAACTTTGCTTTCACGTCAACATTACAAAACATTTATTTCGCGTTTTCAAGGATTACCGGTTAAAATTGGACATGCTTCGAGGCTTGTAAAAGCGAAAGAACTTGCACGAGTAAAAAAAGGTGTTTCAGATGGTACAATCGATATTGTCATTGGAACCCATGCATTATTAAGTGGTGCAGTTAATTTTTTACGGTTAGGTCTTCTTATCATTGATGAGGAACAGCATTTTGGTGTCAAACACAAAGAGCGTTTAAAAGAGCTTAAAAGTGATATTCATGTTCTCACACTTTCAGCAACTCCCATACCACGCACTTTAGGGTTAGCTTTATCGGGTGTACGTGAACTTTCATTGATAACAACCCCCCCCATTGATAGAATGACGGTTCGTACTTTTATTTCACCCTTTGATGCACTTGTTATACGAGAGACCCTGCTTCGAGAATATTATCGTGGTGGACAAAGTTTCTATGTTTGTCCTCGTATTTCTGATCTGGCTTTTGTAGAAGAATATCTCAAAACACATGTGCCAGAACTGAAATTCGTTGTGGCTCATGGACAAATGCCGGCTGGACAACTTGATGATATCATGAATGCATTTTATGATGGACAATATGATGTGCTGCTCTCAACAACCATTATTGAATCAGGTCTTGATATTCCAACAGCCAATACCCTAATTGTGCATCGTGCTGAGATGTTTGGTCTTTCTGCCCTTTATCAGTTACGTGGTAGGGTAGGACGTTCAAAACAACGTGCGTATGCTCTCTTTACATTTCCTGCTGGTAAAGTTTTAACAACTGCTGCTGATCGCCGTCTTAAAGTGTTACAATCTCTTGACACCTTAGGGGCCGGTTTTCAATTGGCAAGCCATGACATGGATATCCGCGGTTCAGGCAATTTTTTAGGTGAAGAGCAATCGGGGCATATCAAAGAAGTTGGATTTGAACTCTATCAAAAAATGCTTGAAGAAGCTGTTGCTGAATTAAAAGATGGAGAGCTAAATGAAGATAAGCAATGGTCACCTCAAATTTCCCTTGGTACAACAGTGATGATACCAGAAAGTTTCGTGCCTGACTTATCATTACGTATGGGACTTTATCGTCGTTTAACAGAACTTGATGGTTTAGAACAAATTGATGAATTTGCAGCGGAGTTAATTGATCGCTTTGGTCCTTTGCCCCTTGAGGTTCAACATCTTCTTAAAGTCTTTCATATTAAAACATTGTGTCGAAAAGCACATGTAGAGAAATTAGATGTTGGACCAAAGGGGATTGTCATACAGTTTCGTAATAACTATTTCGCAAATAGTGTTGCTCTTGTTCAGTGGGTGGGAAAACAAGGTTCAATGGCAAAAATTCGACCAGATCAAAGTATTGCTCTTATTCGTGATTGGTCCTCAGCGGATGAAAGGCTTGTTGGAGCAGCGAATATTATGACACAGCTTGTCGAAATGGCAGAATAACATTCTGTTTAAAAAATTTCTTTATTGTTTCAGAACTGTTACTCATTTTTATAAAATCATTCTGAATAAAATTTAAGTTTATAATAAAGAGCCATTATATATTTATTTTGTTTTTATTATATACGTATTGATATAATGAAGGAAATAGATTAGACGGTTTAACCGCATTAAATAGCACTTTCAATATAATAAGCTAATAAGCTCCTGTAAATTTTTTAGAAAGAATTTAGGTAAAGATAGCATGCTTTCTTCATTACAAAAGTGTCTAACTATCGTTTTTTTGTTACTCACTTTAATATATGGCGTAAAAAACGCTTATGCTGAGTTATCTTCTGATGAACAATACCAACATTTAAAAAACAAAAGAAAGAATATTAAAGAGAGCATACAATTTATTGAAGAAAGTATATCTCATTTGGATATTTGGAAAAAAAATATTTCTAAAGCAGAATACTATGAGCGTTTACAGGAACGGAATAAGTTATATAAAAAACTGAAAACTCTGAAGGATGAATATTATAATCTTGGTTCGAAATTACAGGATCTAGCTGAAAAAAAACAAAAAATTATCTCTAGAATACATATAGCGAGAGAGTATGAAGTAGGGGAGTATGAAGAAAAGTTGATTAAAGCAAAAGATTATTTAAAAAAAACTCAAACGTTTAATGAATGGGGAATGAATGAGAAAAGTGGAGGTGATGATGAGATAATGAAAAATTATCTCATATTTATTATTGCTTGCAATACGTTAGCGGATATATTGCAAAGTGATATAGGTGCTATTTTGCGCAAAGATTTTGATTGGAAAGATAAAGATTTTAGTTGGGCTAAAGGCGCAAATAATTCAATAAGTCCTAGTTTAGTCAGGGATATTAAAGAATTATTAACAGATGGCTCTTATAGTTATGAAAAACAAATATTTGACGATATAAAAAATAGTCTTACAGAAGATAATTGGTTTGTAAAAAGTGCACCTAAGCTTTGTAATACCATTAAAGAAGTACATAATATAATGCTTCCAAACAAGAAAAAGAATATTATAGATCGTATACGTTTTCATGTTGAAGAATTATTCAATTAAAAATTTACTCATATAAATACAGAGAAATTAATATTATATACTAAATAATAGTTAAAATATATTTTAATTTTTTGTTTTTAATTATTATTTATAATAAAGTAATTTTATGCACATAAGATATTATCTATTGTTCTTATCATATAAGATTTAATATATTATTAAATAATAAAATCATATATCTTTTTTATGTTTTCTTTTTATGCATAATTTTTTGTGCTTGTAGTTTTTTATTTTTATCTGTTTAATTATTTTAATGACGATACATCTCATATCATAAATCTTGTTTCATTAATACGATAAGAGAAATATTTTATAGTTCTAAGTTGTGTTATATAGAGAAACAAAATGATATTTTTAATTCATTTTTTTCTTAAAACTTAAATCATTAACGATTTATATCTTTGATATTGTGAAAGATGAAAAGAATTTATCATTTTAGTAGATTCTTTATTTAAGAAATAACTTAAAATAAATTGATAAAAGCTACATTTTTTATTCACGTTATAAAGCTGAGAGATGATATTTGTACAGAGATGCAATAATAGATGTATAATATATGAGCATAAATTTATTATGGCTTTGGGCACGTGAGATGATTCATAGGGGGGGTCCTTTGTTCAGTAGTTTTATCTATAAAACTAACTCCGCTTGTGATGTACAAGTGGATAAATTTTATTGATTCAATATAAGAGAGGTTTGCGCTATTAGGATCTTTCATACAATATAGAAATAGAAAAAAGATAAATTATTATTATAAATTAATATGTTATTATATTTTAAGAAAGTTTATTATAAATAAAATATTTTCAGCAGTTATAGATTTTCTCTCTAAGAAAATGTGTTGTTTAATTAAGAAAAAAGCACTTCTTTAGTAGCGTATTTTTAAACTAAACTGTTTAGTTAAACGCTATGGAATATAAAATTTTTATTACAAAAGCGTATCACCATTATTTTGTAAACAAGGGCAGAAAATTGTTCATTAGCAAAAAGCTCTCTTACAATTATGCAGAAATTTTAGACAATCAGTGGTTTTAATTCATTAAATGTTTCAATAATATCGTAGATGATTTTGTTTTTGTGTATCACACGAGGCACATAAGGAAAACAGTAAAATTTATCTGATATTTTGGAGCTTCATGCATTACAACACCTGTTGCTAAGGTTCTATAAGCTTAACATGAAGAGTAATAAATGTAAAAATTTTAATTAGTAAATTTTTTAGAGTAGTATCAGAGTTTATTTTAATTAATATTGCAATATTGATTCGTTTGTGTAATCTTAGTTTAAATGCACAGAGGTGTTTTATGGATAGATTGCATCAAATACCAATGTGATGAAGAGGGGAAATGATATGAGTGTATAAAAATTAGAATGGCTCGTCGTATTTTTTCTCTAAATTTGACTTTTTTTTTTATATTGAAGTAAAAATAGTAAAATTAATTGTTATTTCATTATAATTTAATAAATTAAGTTGGAATTATATTTAATATTTTTTTGAAGTTACTTAAGAGCGCGTTGAAAGGATTAACTTAATCATGTCGCATAAAAATGTTTATTCTGCTGTTTCAGTATTAGTTGGAGCCGCTGCCCTTTTTCTTATAGCTGGTATTTCTGCAAATGCGCAAACTTTATCACAAGGTTGGTACAAAGTTTGCAGTAAGCAGCATGATGTTGATATTTGTAATACAATGAATACTGTATTATCGAATACGGGACAACCTTTAACGGCTTTTAATCTTGTTGAAATAAAAGGGAAGCAAAATGAGAAACGTATAGGTATTCAAGTACCTACAGGTCGTTTTTTGCCAGAAGGTGTTCACATTAAAATTGGTGACGAGTTCTCTAAAAAAATTCCTTATATTATTTGTAATGGACCAAGTTGTATTGCTAATGATGTCTTAGATGATAAGCTTATAGCAGCTATGAAAAGTGGTACAAAAATGGTTGTAACCACAGTTAATTTTCGTGGTTCAGCTAATCCTATTGAATTTTCTCTTAATGGGTTTACAGCAGCCTATACCGGTCCTGGTATGGAGGAAAAAGATTTCCAACAAGAACAAATAAAGCTGCAGCAAGCTATTCAATCAAAGCAAAAAGAAATTGAAGAGCGTATGCGGGCTGAGCAAGAAAAAGCGAAACAAAAGTAATAAAACCACACCATAAAAGTTGGTCAAAACGTTTTCTATAATTGTTTATTTGAACCGCCACAGTTTTCTGTGGCGGTTTTTTTAATCCTTAATTTTTCGAAAGAATTCTGCGTTTCCACCAACCAATACGTTCAGTTTTGGAAGAATCATTAGGCGTTGATGAAATAACAACGGGTTGATTAATTGTTTCTTCAATTTGGGAAGGAGAGGTTTCGATAACTTTCTCCATCTCGATTACAGTTTCTTGCTCTAATATTTTTTGTATTTGCGTTGTCTCTTTAGAAGATGATTTTTTACGTGTTCCACGTGTTGATTTTTTACTCTTTTCAAGAGCTTTATCTTCTACCTCATGAATAGCTTTGTCTGCTTTTTTTGTTTTAGTTTTACGCACCGGACTGGTTGTAGGTTTTTCTTCAAGAGATTTTTGTTCTGCAATATTTTGATCATTCTCTAAAGAAAGTTGATTTTCTACTACTTTTGAAGAACGTGTTTTACGTTTTTTAGGTTTAATACTTGTATCATTTTTTTCAGATTCACTCTGTTGTTGTATATCTAGAGCTTGTGTATTATTTTTTGTTTCTTCAAGTTCAAAAGATTTAACAGGTGAAACACGACGTTTGCGATGCGCTGCTTTAATTTCTGCTAAAGCTTGCTTAGCAAAATCTCCTACTGGTTCTGCATAAGGAACGCGAATCTGATGAAAATTATTATCTTGATTGCGTCGACCACCACGACGTCCTCGACGACGTCCTCGACGATAAGAATCATCATTTAAGGTATCTTCTTTTTTATGAACGTTGGAGAGAGAATGATCAGTAATTTCACCGTGACGATTTTTGCGCCGACGCTTTTGGTTTGTTTCAATGGGAGAAGGATTTTCAATAGATTCACTTTTTATGAAAACAGAATCTTCAATTTCTTGCTTATTGTCATCTTCCAATGAAGATTGAGAAATTCTCTCTGCTATTGAGCCTTTAGAAATAACAAGATGTTGTGTTCCAATACTATCATCTGCTTCAATACTAATATTAAGTTTAAAGCGAGCTTCTAAATTAACAAGAATATTGCGTTTATGATTTAATACATAAAGCGCTGTTGCTACGGGGGTGCGCACGATAATATTATGTTGCGAATTATGAAGAAGATATTCTTCAATTGAGCGCATGACATGTAACGCAATTGATGATTCAGAACGTATATTTCCTGTTCCTGCGCAATGTGGGCAGGGCTGTGTCGTACTTTCTAAAACCGATATGCGAATACGTTGACGACTCATTTCTAAAAGGCCGAAGTGTGAAATATGACCTACTTGAATACGAGCACGATCGTTTTTTAAACAATCTTTTAATTTTTTTTCGACCAGCTTCACATTGCGTTCTTCAAGCATATCAATAAAATCAATCACAATTAAACCAGCAAGGTCACGCAAGCGTAATTGACGCGCTACTTCTTCAGCAGCTTCAAGGTTAGTTTGTAAGGCTGTCTTTTCGACAGAGAATTCTTTCGTAGAGCGGCCAGAATTTACGTCAATAGCAACAAGTGCTTCTGTTTGATTAATAACAAGATAACCACCAGATTTTAAAGAAACCTGTGGTTGCAACATTTTATCAAGTTGAATTTCAATATTATTTCTTGCAAAAATGGGCGTAGGATCACGGTAAGGTTGCACAACTTTTGCATGACTTGGCATGAGCATACGCATAAAGTCTTTCGCTTCACGATATCCTTGGTCTCCAGAGACAAGAATTTCACTAATGTTCTTATTATAAAGATCTCGTATAGAACGCTTGATGAGATTGCTTTCTTCATGGACAAGGCATGGTGCCGTTGACTCGAGTGTCAAAGTGCGAATAGTATCCCATAACCGCATAAGATATTCATAATCACGTTTAATTTCAGCTTTTGTTCTATTGGCACCAGCGGTTCGTAAGATAACGCCCATACCTTTTGGAACGGCTAATTCTTTTACGATTTCTTTAAGACGCTTACGGTCTTGTACGTTCGTAATTTTTCGTGAAATACCACCACCACGTGCTGTGTTGGGCATTAGAACAGAGTAACGACCAGCTAGAGATAGATATGTTGTAAGGGCAGCACCTTTATTACCACGCTCTTCTTTGATAACTTGTACCAACAAAATTTGACGTCGTTTAATGACTTCTTGAATTTTATACTGGCGCCCTTGTTTTCTTTGATAAATCGGGAGCTCTTCACGGATGTCCTCAGCACCGACCATTTCAATCTCATCATAAGAGATATTGGCATTTAATGCTTCTTCTGTATTATCAATTATTATCGCTTCAGATGTGATATCATTTTCAATATCGGCTGCTATAACATTGTTTTTTTCACTTTTTTTTGTTCTTCTGGAGCGTTTTTTATTTTTAGTTGCTTCTTCCGTAAAGGTATCTACAGAATTTTCTCCTACAGCTTCTTTTTCTTCTTCTTCAAGAAGAGCAAGGCGATCAGCAATAGGAATTTGATAATAATCAGGATGAATTTCAGAAAATGTTAAAAAACCATGTCGGTTTCCACCATATTCAACAAAAGCCGCTTGGAGAGACGGTTCTACACGCGTAATACGTGCGAGATAAATATTCCCCTTGAGCTGTTTTCTATGTTCTGATTCAAAATCAAGTTCTTCAATTTTGTTGCCGTGAACAACAACAACACGTGTTTCCTCCGGATGGGAGGCATCTATAAGCATTTTGTTTGACATAAGTTAATATCCTGAAGGCGACATGCACAATTTTATTCAAACGAATGCCATAACTATTCGTAAACATAAAAGGCTGTCTGCCATAAAAGGGAGGTACCAGAAAAACAGGACGAAACACCACGTGCAAAGGCATGACTGCATTTACACCATTTCTCATCATTATTTCCATCTGTTTTTTATGACTCATATTTTCTTAAAAGTCTCCGGTAAAATAATCTTTAAAACAGTTCGGATATCCGAACCAACGAATCTTAAGTAATGCAATCCTAATGTTACAACATAGAAATTTTTCATCCATAAAAAAGTCTCAACGCATAATAGACAAAAAACTTCTAAAGACAACTTAATATGAGTTACAGATAATTTAGATGACTATTATCAGCTAGGAAGCATAAATATTCTTTTATGTTGATATCATGCGTTTGGCAAGTAACAATGTAAATCATGTATAATTATAATATCTTTATGACCTTAATTTCGTTTTGAGGTGTTTATTTAGCTTTTATTGAAAAATAGATAATAAATTGGTGTATCGTTTTATGTAACCAAGATAAATTATTACAAAGGTAATGTAGAGTATTTTGCTTATGATAAGAGTTTTTTTTACCAAAAAGCTGAAAACAGCTTATGGGGATGTTATTGTGCTCGTCACATACTTTTTATTATCTTTTTTGCTACTCCAAACTAGTGTTCAAGCCGCAGATCCTCTGAGACTTATTAATTTTCGAACCATTGGTGATAGTATTCATACGCGTATTATTGCGGTTTTTAATTCAAAACCAAATGTTCGTTTACAGATTTTTGACAGGCCCGCACGTTTGGTTATCAATTTACCTACAATTGACTTTTCGATGCAAAATACGCCTTTAAAGAAACGGAATACATTATCCGTTATGCTTTCAGATGTGCGTTATGCTTTCTCTGACATACAGACTTCACGCATTATTTTGACAAGTAAAACGGCTTTTGTGGTTGAAAAAAATGTCGTAAAAAAATTAAATAATGGTTTATGGCAGTTGCTGATTGATATTCGTAAAAGTACACAAGAAAAATTTGATGAGATATTAAAAAAACAGCAAAGAAGCAATTTTGATACAAAAACACAGTTAATGCCAGCATATAATTTCCGTGTTGTTCTTGATCCTGGTCATGGTGGTATTGATGGCGGTGCACGGGGTGTTACTGGAATTTTAGAAAAAGATGTGACTTTAGACTTTGCGCGTGCATTGCGAGACGAATTACAAAAGGATTCTCATATTACCGTTGCTTTAACACGAGATTCCAATATTTTTTTAAGACTAAGTGAAAGAGTTAAAAAAGCGCAAGAGTTTGATGCTGATCTTTTTATATCTATTCACGCAGATACGATTGATCTACATTCTCTTCGCGGTGCCACAGTGTATACCATATCAGATAAAGCCTCTGATGCCATTGCAAAATCTTTAGCTGAAAATGAAAATAAAGTTGATTTGCTTGATGGTTTGCCTGCAGATGAAACGCTCGAAGTTACAGATATTTTGATGGATCTTACACGACGTGAAACACATACATTTTCGGTTAATTTTGCAAATAGTGTTATTTCAAGTTTATCAAAGAATCATATTAACTTGATTAATAACCCACATCGGTATGCTAATTTTCAAGTTTTAAGAGCTTCAGATATACCCTCAGTCTTGATAGAGATAGGTTATTTATCCAATAAAGAGGATGAAAAGTTATTAAATGATCCTCATTGGAGAAAACAAATGGCAGCCTCTATTGCTCATTCTATTCGTCAATTTGCTGATTATAGGCAGAAAATGATACAGCCTCTTTAAATTTATGAGAAAATAGAGTATCAATATGGGCTTCTAGTGTACCCTGGTATAAATAAAAGATAGAAAACAATTTCTCTTGATCTCAATCTTGTGGTGATATCCACTTGGTGTGTTTGAAGTAACGTATTTTTTCTTTAATTAATTCTTAAGAAAGCGATAGCCGTTTTTATGATGATTTTTTTAAGATATCTTCTTCGTTTTTTTATTGCTATTGGACTTTATGGTGCAATAACGTGGGGTGTTATGACCAGTGGTCAAGCAAATGCACTCCCTGATTATGAAGTTCTTTCACTTTATGAGCCGCCGGTAATGACCCGTGTCCATGCTTCTGATGGCCGTCTTATGGCAGAGTTTGCAACAAAACATCGCCTCTATTTACCGATTCAATCAATACCAAAGCTTGTTATAAATGCTTTCATTTCAGCTGAAGACAAAAACTTTTATCATCATTTTGGTTTAGATCCTGAAGGACTTTCTCGAGCTTTGATCAATAATATTCGTAATATTGGTTCTGGAAGACGTCCAGAGGGTGCATCAACTATAACGCAACAAGTCGCTAAAAACTTCCTTTTAAGTTCAGAAACAACGTTAGAACGTAAATTTAAGGAAGCTATTTTAGCAATGCGTATTGAGAAAACTTATTCAAAAGATCATATTCTCGAACTTTATCTCAATGAAATTTATCTGGGTCGTGGCACTTATGGCATAGCTGCTGCTTCATTGACCTATTTCAATAAATCCGTCAATGACCTGACGCTAGAACAATGTGCTTATTTGGCTGCTCTTCCAAAAGGACCAGCAAATTATGATCCATTTAAGAATACACAACGTGCTATTGATCGGCGTAATTGGGTTATAGACCGGATGATTGCAAATGGATATGTAACGCATGAACAAGGTGAAAAAGCGAAAGCTAAACCTTTAGGAGCGACAATACGTGGGAGTGATAGCTATGTTTTTGCGGCTGATTATTTTACTGAAGAAGTACGGCGTCGTTTAATACATCGCTATGGGGCTAAAACACTTTATGAAGGTGGGCTTTCCATTCGTACAACGCTTGATCCGCATTTACAACTTATTGCGCGACGTGCTTTGCACGATGGATTAATTAGATTTGATCATGCGCAAGGATGGCGTGGAGCTTATGCGCATATTGATGAGAAAGGTGATTGGGGGACAGAACTTGCAGATATCACAGGGCTAAGTGATGTTCCTGAATGGCGTTTAGCTGTTGTTCTTTCTACTAATCCCAACAAAGTAGAGATTGGTTTACAGCCACAGCGCGAAGCTTCAGGTATATTATCAAAAAAACGGGAAATTGCTGTTTTATCTGAAGCTGATTCAAAATGGGCACTCCATGTTGTAAAAGAAAATGGTTATCGAAAAACTGTTCAGAGCTTATCTCATGTTCTGCAAGTTGGGGATGTCATTTTTGTTGAAAAACTATCCAATACAAACAACACTTATCGTTTACAACAAATTCCAAAGGTTGAAGGTGCAATTGTTGCTATGGAACCTCATACAGGGCGCGTTCTTGCTATGGTGGGAGGATTTTCTTTTGCAGCATCTGAATTCAATCGTGCAACCCAAGCTTACCGACAACCGGGGTCTGCTTTTAAGCCTTTTGTTTATGCAGCAGCTCTTGATAACGGATATACACCAGCATCCGTTGTTTTAGATGGCCCCATTGAAGTTCGTCAATATAATGGTGAAGTTTGGCAACCCAAAAATTATGGGGGTACCTTTGCAGGACCTTCAACGTTGCGTTATGGTATTGAGCGTTCTCGTAATCTTATGACAATACGGCTTGCCAATGATATGGGAATGCCTCTTGTCGCTGAATATGCAGAACGCTTTGGGATCGTAGATAAATTGCAGCCTTATCTTCCCATGGCTTTAGGGGCTGGCGAAACAACAGTATTACGAATGGTTACAGCTTATTCCGTTATTGCCAATGGCGGACGCTCTATTAAACCTTCTCTGATAGACAGAATTCAAGATCGTTATGGGAAGACAATTTATCGTCATGATGATCGTATTTGCGAAAATTGTAATACGAATTCATGGAATAATCAAAGTGAACCCACATTGATTGATGAGCGAGATCAAGTTCTTGACCCTATGACGGCTTATCAAATTACATCGATGATGGAAGGGGTTGTTCAGCGTGGTACTGCGGCACGTTTACGTTATCTTAATCGACATATTGCCGCTAAAACAGGAACAACCAATGACTCTAAGGATGTCTGGTTTATGGGATTTACTCCTGACATTGTCGTTGGTATTTTTGTCGGTTATGATCAACCAGCTCCGTTAGGATATAATGGAACAGGAAGTTCATTAGCTGCACCTATTTTTGGTGATTTTATGGCAGATGCTCTTAAAGGGAAGCCAGATGTTCCCTTTAAGATGCCAAAAGGTATGATTTTAATGCCAATTAATCGGAAAACAGGAATGCTTGCCGAAAGAGGAGATCAAGATGTCATTATAGAAGCATTTAAACCAGGGACTGGGCCTGCTGATATATATCAAGTTATTGGGAGTACAAATTCTTTTCAAGAAGGTGTTCCTGCAGTAACGACTTCTCCACAAGTCAACAAAGCACTTGAAAGTGGGACAGGTGGGCTGTATTAATCGACAAAATCTCCTTTTGCCATGAGTCATGGTTTTTATCTCTTTTTTACAATGTCGGTTCTATAAATAGAGTGATAGAACTGTACCATTTTCTGATAGCAGCTATTAAATTTGTATAAAATGCTAAGAGACACAACCAAAAAGAGTTTTTAAAAATACGGTGTTAAATTATGCGAGCAGAAATAGAAACATTAGTTGATGAAATCCAGAAAGCAATACAATTGCTAAGGGGGCATCTTTGACTGGGATCAATCACTAAAGCGTCTTGAATATCTTAATCAAAAAGCGGAAGATCCATCATTATGGGATGATGCACAACGAGCACAGGATATGATGCGTGAGCGTCAACGTCTTGATGATTCAATCAATGGTCTTTTATCATTTACAAAAACACTTGAAGAATGCATTGAGCTTATTGCGATGGGCGAAGAAGAAAGTGATGTGGAAATTATCGCTGATGCAGAAAGATCAATACGTAATCTTAAAAATGAGATAGATAAAAGGCAAATTGACGTACTTCTTTCAGGAGAGGCAGATCCGAATGATACCTATTTAGAAGTTCATGCTGGAGCAGGGGGAACAGAAAGCCAAGATTGGGCTTCTATGCTCTTACGTATGTATATGCGATGGGCTGAACAGCATGAAATGAAGGTTGAAATTTTAGAAATTCATGATGGAGAAGAAGCAGGAATAAAGTCAGCGACTATTCTTGTAAAAGGGCATAATGCTTATGGAATGTTAAAAACAGAATCAGGTGTTCATCGCTTAGTGCGGATTTCTCCATTTGATTCGAATGCAAAGCGCCATACCTCTTTTGCAAGCATTTGGGTTTATCCAGTTATTGATGACAATATTGAAGTTGATGTTTCAGAGGCAGATGTGCGTATTGATACATATCGTGCATCTGGAGCAGGAGGACAACATGTTAACACGACAGATTCTGCTGTTCGCATCACACATATAAAAACGGGTATTGTTGTTCAATGTCAAACAGAGCGTTCTCAACATAAAAATCGCGCTACGGCTTGGTCGATGTTGCGTGCACGGCTTTATGAAGAAGAGCTTAAAAAAAGAGAAGAAGAAACCAATGCTGCTGAATCTTCTAAAACAGAAATCGGATGGGGACATCAAATTAGATCTTATGTTCTTCAACCCTATCAGCTTGTCAAAGATTTGCGTACAGGAATTGAAAATACGGATCCACAATCCGTACTTAATGGTAATTTAGATGCATTTATAGAGGCAGCACTCGCACGGCGCATTTATGGAAAAGACAAAAAAATTGAGGATATTCGTTAATTACATATCCTTCCTTTAAGCCATGTAGATTTTTTCTTAAGCTGTTCGTTTTATGGATGCTGTGATGTTATATAGCCTTTGATACTTTAAAGGTTTAAAGGGGGATTTTCTTGTTCCTTTCTTCAACTTTTTCTCACACGCTAATTCTGCTTATGATATTGCAAGTGATAGGAAGAATCTGAAATCAGAAAATTTTGCGATATTCGGGGGACTAATATAAATGTAAAACAATTCATTATCCTTATAAATCAATATATTGTAAAAATTGAATCCGTTGAAAAACTAAAATCAATTAGGGAGAATAACTTTTGCTTTTGAAGGTAAATCAAACACTCAATTTACAAGTTACCATTATGATATAAAAGTGTTGCAGTAGCTAAAACATTTTCAGCATGCCCAGATACGCTTACTTTGCGCCATTCTTCTACTATTATTCCATTTGCATCAATTAAAAAAGTGCTCCGTTCAACTCCCATATATTTGCGTCCATACATGCTTTTCTCAACCCAAACACCATAAGCTTCGAGGGTCGTTTTTTCTTCATCAGAAACCAAGATGACATCAAGTTCATGTTTTATTTTAAATTTATCATGTTTTTTTACATTATCTGGAGAGATTCCAATAACAGCAACACCGATTTCATCAAATTTCATCTTTAATTTTGTGAAATCAAGTGCTTCACTTGTGCAACCACTGGTGTCATCTTTTGGATAAAAATATAAAACAACAGGCTTTCCTTTAAAGTCAGAAAGACACACTGTCTCTCCTCCATCGCGCGGCAAAGTAAAATCAGGAGCAAGAGCACCTTTCATTGGTCTTGTCATTGTTTTCATCTTTCTTTTTTGTGTAACAGGTATAAAATATCAGAGTACACAGAAGAAAAGAACTATTCAACTCTCTAGAATTTTATCGTTTTGAAGAGACTTTTATTTCCCTAACAAAATTCGCCCTATCACAACGATTGAATTGAAAGAACAAGCTCGACGTGAACAACATAAACAAAACAGCAAAAGATTATACTGGTTTCATCACAACATGTTTTTTCTTACCAAAAGAAAGTTTAATGGTTCCTTCTGCACTGACATCCCTTTCAATAATAAGATGTGTTTCATCCTCAATAATTTGATCATTTACACGGACACCTCCACCTTGAACGTGTCGGCGTGCCTCACTATTCGATCTAGCGAGTCCTGCTTGTACTAAAAGAGTGAGCAATCCAACACCTTTTTTTAATTCTGAGGCATTAATTTCAACAGTTGGAAGATTTTCTCCCAGAGTTTTTTCTTCAAACGTCTTGCGAGCCGTTTCTGCTGCTGCATCAGCAAGAACACGTCCATGCAACATTGCTGTAATTTCTGTTGCAAGAATTTTTTTTGCTTCGTTAATTTCAGTTCCTTGTAATAGAGAAAGTTTAAGAATCTCATCCATCGGCAATGGAGTATAGAGCTTTAGAAATCGTGTTACATCAGCATCTTCTGTATTGCGCCAGTATTGCCAAAATTGATAAGGTGAAAGTTTATCCGCATTTAGCCATACAGCCCCATTCAATGATTTACCCATTTTGGCACCGGAAGAGGTTGTCAGCAATGGTGATGTTAACGCATATAATTGCGGTGTTCCTAAACGATGTCCTAATTCGATTCCGTTAATAATGTTGCCCCACTGATCAGAGCCCCCCATTTGCATACGCAACCCATAACGTTTATAAAGTTCAACAAAGTCATAAGCTTGCAGAATCATATAATTAAACTCTAAGAATGACAAAGAGTGCTCACGCTCAAGTCTGAGTCTGACAGAATCAAATGACAACATACGGTTGACAGAAAAATGCTTTCCTACATCACGCAAAAATTCTAAGTAGTTTAAATTGCATAACCATTCAGCATTATTCACAATACAAGCATCGGTTTCTCGGTCACCGAATGTCAAATAGTTAGCAAATACCTTTTTAATACCATCAATATTTGCAGCAATATCATCTTGTGTCAGAAGGCGTCGCGCTTCGTCTTTGAAAGAAGGATCACCAATCAATCCGGTTCCTCCACCCATTAAAGCAATGGGGCGATGACCCGTTTTTTGTAACCAATAAAGCATCATAATCTGAAGAAGACTTCCAGCATGTAAACTCGATGCTGTTGGGTCAAATCCAGTATAAGCGCTTACAGTTTCTTTTGAAAAAAGATCATCTAAGCCTTTTTCATCTGAAATTTGGTGGATAAAACCACGTTCGCTCATAATGTGTAAAAAATCAGATTTAAAGGCAAACACAGATTTAATTTCCTAATTTAAGAGTGCATTTATTGTATATAATAGGCGATTATATAACGAATTATTAATGCGTTATCTATCATAACTGACGCACACCTCACAAGAGAAAGAGACATATTGGTAGTATAAAGATAATAATACAGGTATTATTTCCTTTTTACGCTAAAAAAGAAACTTCTTAGTAATAGAAAAAAGGTGTTCTGTTATTCTCATTTCTATCCTGAAATAAAATTTAGAAAAATTTTAAATGCAGACTAAAAAAATTACTTTGTTATGATCAGAGACGATTTTTGCTAATTTTTTATAAATCTATCGTATTTTCCTAAGTTAGTGAAAGTATTTCAGGAGGAGGAGCGAGAAGTTCATTGGAGATATGGTTATCCAAATAGTGGGCACATCGTTCAATAAGTTTTTCATGACATCCACTGAAAAAGTGATTAGCCTCTTCCAATATTTCTTGTGTAATGATGATACCTTTTTGTGTTTTTAATTTATCGACAAGTATTTGAACATCTTTTGGAGGGGCAACTTTATCGATACCGCCATGAATGATAAGTCCAGAAGAGGGACAAGGTGCAAGAAATGAAAAGTCATAAACATTAGGCTGAGGGGCAACTGAGATAAATCCCTCAATTTCCGGTCGGCGCATTAAAAGCTGCATACCAATCCATGCTCCAAATGAGTATCCTGCTACCCAACAATTTTTAGAGTCTGGATGTTGTGTTTGAACCCAATCGAGAGCAGCAGCAGCATCTGAAAGTTCTCCTATTCCATAATCAAATTCACCCTGACTACGACCAATACCACGAAAGTTAAAACGTAAAGTTGTAAAGCCACGTTGTTGGAACATATAAAAAAGGTCATAGACAATTTTATGATTCATAGTTCCACCAAATTGGGGGTGAGGATGCAAGATGATCGCAATGGGTGCATTTTTTTGTTGTGAAGGTTGATAACGCCCTTCGAGCCGACCCGCGGGACCGTTAAAAATAATTTCTGGCATAAAATGCTCCTTAATGCAATAAAAGGCTCTCTTTGACCCTGGTCGACTTTTACCATAGAATCTCTTAAATAATTATTAGATATTCTTTTTTTAGTGCACTTTTCAAGAAAAATGCGCTATTTTTTCAATCAATTCATAAGATTAATGATTGCGATGTAAAATGGTTATAAAACGCCGATATTTTGATCATAACGCAACAACACCGCTCAAAAAAGTGGCACGGATAGCGTTACTGGAATCTTTAGAGATATTTGGTAATCCATCATCGGTTCATAAGGAAGGGCGTGCCGCTAAAACTTTGTTACAAAAGGCCCGTCGGCAAATCGCTGAAAATCTTAAAACAGATCCAGATCACGTGGTATTTACCTCTGGTGCGAGTGAAGCTGCAATGACTTTGTTAACACCCTTTTACAATATGGGGAAAGCAAAAGTTAAATTTTCTCATCTTTACCTTGGAGCGACTGAACATCCCTCTGTTGCAGAGGGAGGACGTTTTTCTAAAGAATTGATAAGCGTCATTGATGTTGATCAAGATGGGCTCATACAACAAGATAAATTAACATCACTCTTAACGGTTCACGATAAAACAAAAGGTTTACCTCTTGTTGCTATTCAAGCTGCAAATAGTGAAACGGGTGTTATTCAACCGTTAACAGAAATCGCCGCTATTGTTCGGGATTTAGGAGGCACTCTTATAGTTGATTTGACACAATATGTAGATAAAAATTTTGTGGATATTCATCAGTTAGGAGGAGACTTTTTTATACTGTCTGCCCATAAAATTGGCGGTCCTAAAGGAATTGGTGCTTTTGTTTCATGTGGTAATCTTCTCATGCCACACCCTCTTATTATTGGAGGAGGACAAGAAAAAGGTCTCCGTGGAGGAACAGAAGCATTGCCCCTTATTGCTGCTTTTGGGGCAGCGATGACTGATTGCTTCACACAGGAGGAAATAAAACAGTTAATATATTTACGCAATAAATTAGAAGCTGGACTACAAAAAATAAGTAAAAATGTTGAGATTTTTGGCAAAAGAGTTCAACGTTTGCCAAATACAACTTACTTTACCGTGAAAAATATAAAAGCTGAAACGATGCAAATTGCTTTTGATTTAGAAGGGTTTTCTTTATCATCCGGCTCTGCCTGTTCTTCGGGAAAAGTAAAACAAAGCAAAGTGTTGGAGGCAATGGGGTATCATGTTCCAAATGGTGCCATTCGCATTTCGCTAGGGCGTGGCACAACTTCTGAAGATATTGATGATTTTCTGTCGTTTTTTTCTCAAATTATAAGCAGGAAAAAAGGGGAAGATTTATCATCAGAAAGTTATAAAAATTAGAATTATTTAAAAATAAAATAAGTTTGATTGAAATTTTTGCGCTTTACCTATAGCCTAGGAGATAACTTGCTTACTTTAATCTTGTAAAAAACAAGACTTTAGTTACCGGTTTTTGACGCCAAAAAATGGAGAAAATTTATGCCGGCAGTACAAGAAACGATACGCCAAGTACGTGAAATAGATGTTGACCAATATAAATATGGTTTTGAAACCAATATTGAAACCGATAAAGCTCCAAAAGGCTTAAATGAGGATATTATCAAATTTATTTCCGCTAAAAAAAATGAGCCTGAATGGATGCTAACATGGCGCTTAAAAGCTTACCGCCGTTGGCTGACAATGCAAGAGCCTCATTGGGCGCGTCTTGAATATCCTAAAATTGATTTTCAGGAGCTTTATTATTATGCTGCTCCAAAAAATCATACAGGACCAAAATCTTTGGATGAAGTGGATCCTGAGTTATTAGCAACGTACGAAAAACTTGGCATTCCCCTTAAAGAACAAGAGATTTTGGCAGGAGTAAGAAAACAGTCTGATCCCTCCACTTTTGATGACAGTATGTCTGTATCGGGGCAGGTGGCTGTTGATGCAGTCTTTGATTCTGTTTCTGTTGTAACAACATTCAAAAAAGAGCTGGCACGTGCTGGTGTGATTTTTTGTTCTATTTCAGAGGCGATTATTGAACATTCTGAGCTTATTAAAGAATATTTAGGAACAGTTGTACCTATAAGTGATAATTATTATGCGGCCTTAAATGCAGCTGTCTTTACAGATGGTTCATTTGTTTATATTCCTAAAGGGGTTCGTTGTCCTATGGAGCTTTCAACTTATTTTAGGATTAATGAACGCAACACTGGCCAATTTGAACGAACATTGATTATCGCCGCTGAAGATTCCTATGTTTCTTATCTTGAAGGGTGTACAGCACCCCAACGTGATGAAAACCAACTTCATGCTGCTGTTGTTGAGCTTATTGCCCTTGAAAATGCAGAGATTAAATATTCTACAGTACAAAACTGGTATCCTGGCGATAAAGATGGAAAGGGCGGTATTTATAATTTTGTGACGAAGCGTGGAGATTGTCGAGGTGATAGCTCTAAAATTTCATGGACACAAGTTGAGACTGGTTCTGCGATTACTTGGAAATATCCATCCTGCTTACTCCGTGGTAATAATGCGCGTGGAGAATTTTATTCTATTGCCGTTGCAAACGGTTATCAACAAATTGATTCCGGTACAAAAATGATTCATTTGGGAAAAAATACTTCCAGTCGCATTATTTCCAAAGGTATTTCTGCAGGTTTTTCAAATAACACGTATCGAGGACAAGTCACAGCGCATCGAAAAGCACAAAATGCGCGTAACTTTACGCAATGTGATAGTTTGTTAATCGGGAATGATTGTGGTGCGCATACAGTTCCTTATATTGAAGCAAAAAATGCAACAGCTCAGTTTGAACATGAAGCCACAACATCAAAAATTTCTGATGACCAACTTTTTTATGTTATGCAAAGAGGAATTCCCGAAGAAGAAGCTATCGCATTAATTGTAAATGGTTTTGTAAAAGAGGTCATTCAAAAACTTCCCATGGAATTTGCTGTCGAAGCACAAAAGCTTATTAGTATTAGCCTTGAAGGTAGTGTTGGATAATTTTATTTAATTAAATAAATAGAAGACTTTATGTAAAAAGGCTGTAACGGTAGCACATAATGCTAAAAATGACCTCTATGGTAATTACAAAAGTAGATGGATGCTAAGGTAAAATAATACGCATTGATATCTGAAAAACAGCCAAAACAGGATTAAATTATGTTAGAGATCAAAAATTTGCACGCCCGTATTGCTGAAACCGATACAGAAATTATTCGTGGTTTAAACTTGACAGTTCAAGATGGAGAAGTTGCCGCTATCATGGGACAAAATGGAGCCGGAAAATCAACTTTATCTTATTTGCTTGCTGGTCGTGATGATTATGAAATAACAGAAGGAGATATTCTCTATAATGGACAATCACTTTTAGAAATGGATCCAGCAGAACGTGCTGCATATGGTGTTTTTCTTGCATTTCAATATCCAATGGAAATACCAGGGGTAGCAACAATGGAATTTTTAAAAGTTGCGATGAATTCTCAACGCAAAGCGCGAGGTGACGAAGAACTTAAAATTCCTGAATTTATAAAATGTGTTAAAGAAGTTTCAGCCAAACTTGAAATAGATATGGATATGCTAAAGCGTCCATTAAATGTAGGTTTTTCAGGTGGAGAAAAAAAACGCGCTGAAATTTTACAAATGGCACTTCTTGAACCTACACTTTGCATTTTAGATGAAACGGATTCTGGTTTAGATATTGATGCACTAAAAATTGTTGCAGATGGTGTTAATAAACTTCGGGATTCAAAACGTTCATTTTTGGTGATTACCCATTATCAACGGCTGCTTAATTATATTATTCCTGATACGGTACATGTTCTTTATAAAGGACAAATTATCAAAAGCGGTGATAAATCCTTAGCGCTTTATTTAGAGCAAAATGGGTATGCTGATCTTATTAGGGAAGCGGTTTGAGGTTATTAAATATGAATGCACAGCAAAACTTGTTAGCGGTTGAAGAAAATATACTCAGTAATTTCAATCAGTATGTAAACCACTTACCTGGTGATAAAGCTGTACAGGAAATCCGCAAGAAAACTATTGAGCAGTTTCAAATGACACGGCTTCCTTCCCGTAAAATCGAAAGTTGGCATTATACCAATCTGCGTACCTTACTGAAGTCTATTAGCAATTTTTCAAAAGTTCAAGACAATCAATTGGTTGATGCATTGCTTTCAGAAAGTGCTGTTTTCTCCATAAACAATGGAAAAACATCGATAGAGTCAAAGGTAGACAACATTGCAGTAAAACGCCTTTCAGACGCATTAGAAGATAATTCTGTACAGATAAATCAAAACATTTCTGATGAAGATTTTATTGGACAGTTAAATACAGCTTTTGTTACAGATGGTTGGCTTTTTCACATCCCTGAAAATACAAAGTTAAATATCCCCATTGAATTACAAAATATACAAATGGGGGGACAATCTCATATTTTTTCGGATATAAAAGTTGATAAAAATAGTCAAGTTATGTTTATTGAACATCAGGTTGGCAATGATAAAGATACCTTTGTCAGTTCAATATTTTCATTAAATGTTGCTGCTGATAGTGATGTTACGTGGATTCTCATTCGCAATCGTGATTTTAATTCTACACAATTTGGTCGATTTTGTGCTGTTCTTGATCAAAGAGCGAAGTTATCACTTTATGTCATTAATATAGGGAGTCAATTAAATCGCCAAGAAATCGATATTGAATTACAGGGAGAAGAATCTGATTTTCAATTACGCGTCATAAATTTATTATCAGGACAAACACATAGTGATCTTACAATGACTGTTCGTCACGTGGAAGAAAAATCAACATCAACCGAAATTATACGCAATGTGGTTACAGATAAGGCTGTTGGTGTTTTCCAAGGAATAATACGTGTTTCTCAAAAAGCGCAAAAAACAGATGCACGCATGGCTTGTAATAGCCTTATTCTTTCAGATGATGCAGAATTTAATGCAAAGCCTGAACTGGAGATTTTTGCTGATGATGTTGCATGTGGTCATGGTGCAACAGTTGCTAATATTAATCATGATTATCTTTTTTATCTTATGACACGTGGTATCCCATTTAAAACGGCGCGAGCACTTTTGATTAAAGGATTTATCTCTGAGCTCATTGATGACATCAAGCAAGATAATATTCAAATCGTTTTGGAGAATATCATTAGTAAATGGCTTGAAAAAAATGTTTAAGGTAGAAAAAATGGAAAATAACGTACAAACATTTACTTATAATGTCGAAGAAATTCGGCGTGATTTTCCTATTTTGCACCATCAAGTTTATGGAAAGCGATTAGCATATCTTGATAGTAGTGCTTCTGCCCAAAAACCAATGTCAGTACTCAATGCAATGAATAATTATTATCACTATAGTTATGCTAATGTGCATAGGGGAATGTATTTTTTAGCCAATATAGCAACACAATCATATGAAAATTCTCGTGAAACCGTTCGTGTTTTTCTAAATGCTCAAAAAGCTGAAGAAATTGTTTTTACGAAAAATGCAACAGAAGCTATTAATACTGTTGCTTATGGTTGGGCTATGCCCAAACTCAAGGAAGGTGATGAGATTGTTCTAACGATCATGGAACATCATTCAAATATTATTCCTTGGCATTTTCTCCGTGAACAAAAAGGTGTTAAACTTATTTTTGTTCCTGTCGATGAAAATGGTGTTCTGCACATTGAAGATTTCCAAAAATCTTTAAGCGAAAAAACGCGGCTTGTTGCTATAACGCATATGTCCAATATATTAGGAACTGTGCCTCCTGTTAAAGAGATTATTAAGCTAGCACATCAAAATTCTATTCCGGTTCTTGTTGATGGTTCTCAAGGAGCAGTACATTTAACCGTTGATGTGCAAGATCTCGATTGTGATTGGTATGTCTTTACAGGTCATAAGCTTTATGGACCCACTGGTATTGGTGTTTTGTATGGTAAAGAAGATAGATTAGAAGAAATGCGTCCTTTTCAAGGGGGAGGGGAAATGATCGAGGAGGTAACAACCGATAAGGTTTTTTATAATGCTCCTCCTTACCGTTTTGAAGCAGGCACTCCTCCTATCGTTGAAGCTATTGGATTAACTGCGGCTATTGATTATATACAAGAGAAAGGTCGTAACACGATTCATGCCCATGAGAGGTCCCTTTTAGCTTATGCGCAGGAAAAACTTAAAATGGTTGAGTCATTGCGTATTTATGGTCATTCTCCCAATAAAGGAGCTATTATATCATTTATAATTGAAGGGATTCACGCCCATGATATCGCTATGTTTATTGATAGAAAAGGGGTTGCGATACGTGCGGGAACTCATTGTGCACAGCCTTTATTACAGCGCTTTGGTCTAACATCTATTTGCCGCGCATCGTTAGCCATGTATAACACTCAAGAGGATATAGATCAATTAGTAGAAGCATTGCAAGAAACAAGGACATTTTTTAATGGCTGAATCAATTGAAGAGCGTCATTCTACAGAATCCGTTGAAACTGTAAGCGAAAATAAAAAATCTTACATATCAGCAATTCCAGCAGACGAAATTGATCGTATGACAAATGATATTATTGCTGCTCTCAAAACAGTTTATGACCCAGAGATTCCTGCTGATATTTATGAGCTAGGACTGATTTATCGTATTGATATTGAAGATGATCGTTCAGTAAAAATTGAAATGACTCTTACAGCACCGGGATGTCCTGTTGCAGGTGAAATGCCGGGGTGGGTAGAAAATGCAGTCAGTGCAGTTGAAGGGGTTTCGTATGTTGAAGTCACTATGACTTTTGATCCACCATGGACACCTGATTGTATGTCAGAAGAAGCTCAAATTGCTGTCGGATGGTACTAAAAGTATTGTTAAGAGACTCTAATTTAGCCATTCATGAATAAGCTGTTTACTTTTCACAAGCGTTTGAATTTAAGGACGATCGCATGAGTTATAATAAACAAAAACTAGAACTCATTTGGATTGGAAAAGAAAAACGCCCAAAACTAGAGCCTCGTATCTTATTAGAAGATCTTGAAAAATCTTATCACGCTTCGCATCAAATATCATCCCAAGATATTTTTGATAATAAACTTATTTTTGGTGACAATTTGCTCGCACTCAAAGCGCTTGAACAAGAATATATGGGGAAGGTAAAATGTATCTATATCGATCCGCCTTATAATACAGGTAATGCTTTTGAACATTATGAAGATGGTTTAGAGCATTCCATATGGCTAAGTCTTATGAGAGATAGGCTAGAATTGTTACATCATTTACTGGCGGATGATGGAAGTATCTGGATATCAATTGATGATGATGAACAAGCCTATCTTAAAGTGATGATGGATGAAATTTTTGGTCGCCAAAATTTCATCAACAATATTATTTGGCAAAAGAAATATGCTCCACAAAATGATACAAAATGGCTTTCTGATAATCATGATTTTATCATGGTTTATGCCAAAGATAAAACGATTTGGCGCCCTCAATTGCTTCCTCGTTCAAACAATATGGATGCGCGCTATAAAAATCCTGATAATGATCCTCGCGGTCCTTGGAAATCTGGAGATTTATCCGTAAAAAGAGTAACACCTAAGGATATTTATGAAATCATCACACCTTCTGGACGCAAGGTAATGCCTCCTAATGGTAGAAGTTGGGCTATGAATAAAAAAAAATTCTTTGAATTATTGAACGATAATCGTATTTGGTTTGGTCCAACAGGAAGTAATGTTCCTTCTATGAAACGTTTTTTATCAGAAGTAAAAAATGGTATGGTTTCAATGACGATTTGGCTCTATACAGAAGTTGGCCATAATCAAGATGCTAAAAAAGAAGCCAAAGTTTTTAATTCTGATAGTGTCTTTACAACTCCCAAACCTGAGCGGTTAATGGAACGCATCATTCAACTTGCCACTAATCCCGGTGATCTTGTACTGGATTCTTTTGCTGGTTCTGGCACAACCGGTGCTGTTGCCCATAAAATGGGAAGGAAGTGGATTATGATTGAACTTGGTGAGCATTGTCACACCCACATTATCCCTCGTTTAAAACAAGTCATTGATGGAACTGATCAAGGGGGAATTTCCAAAAGTGTCAATTGGCAAGGTGGCGGTGGATTCCGTTATTATCGCCTTGCACCTTCCCTGTTGCAAAAAGATCCATGGGGACAATGGATTATTAGTCGCGAATATAATGCTGCCATGCTATCAGAAGCCATGTGCAAACATATGGGATTTACCTACGCACCTGATGAAAATCATTATTGGATGCAAGGGTATTCAACCGAAACAGATTATATTTATGTCACAACAAGCGCTATGACCCATGAACAACTCCGTATAATGAGTGAAGAGGTAGGCTCTCATCGCACGTTGCTGATTTGTGGTACAGCCTTTGATACAAAATCAGCATCCTTTGAAAATCTGACACTCACTAAAATCCCCCGTGCAATATTAGAAAAATGCGAATGGGGAAGGGACGATTACAGTTTAAATGTAGCCAATCTTGAACCAGTGATTGTGGTAAAAGAAAACAGCAAAAATAAAGATATTGCGCAAGCAGAATTAGATCTATTTGAATAATATATAAAAAGCGGAGTTTTTCATGAACACTGTTGAAAAAAGGATTTCTGCTCGCTTATCGTTACGTAATCCTCAACGTGAATCTTTAAATATTTTGGTAAAAATCTTAGAAAATATAGAGCTTTCTAAAAATGCTGATTTGGTTACAGAGTTAGAAGTGATAAAAAATCTTTATCCTTCTGTACAAGATTTTGAACGAAATTTTCCCTCTTTTTGTTTTGCCTTAGCAACGGGTGTTGGGAAAACGCGACTTATGGGGGCTTTTATCAGCTATCTTTATTTAACAGGTCATAGTCGCCATTTTTTTGTTTTAGCGCCAAATTTGACTATTTATGAAAAGTTAAAACAGGATTTTAGTCCCCAAAGTCCGAAGTATGTTTTCAGTGGAATGAGTGAATTTATTGCCAATAGACCCGTTATTATTACAGGTGAAGATTATGAAAGTGGTAAAGGTATTCGCGTTGATGAACACCATATTCAAGGACAAAAGCGTTTGTTTGAGAATGGAGATACGGCCTTTATCAATATTTTTAATATTTCTAAAATTAATACAACGGATAATAAAAAAGGCGCACTAAAATCTAGTATTCCGCGAATTAAACGCTTACAAGAAACGATTGGTGAAAGTTATTTTGATTATCTCGCAAATCTTCCTGATTTAGTTTTGTTAATGGATGAAGCACATCGTTATCGAGCTTCTGCTGGTGCGGCAGCAATTAATGAGTTAAAACCTGTTTTAGGAATAGAGCTTACAGCGACACCAAAAACAATAGGTGCAAAACCCGTAGATTTTAAAAATGTTGTCTATAGTTATTCACTTGCAGAGGCTATGAGAGATGGTTTTGTAAAAGAGCCTGCTGTTGCTACACGTAAAGATTTTCAACCTCAAAATTATACATCTGAACAATTAGAACATATCAAATTACAAGATGCAATTCATGCCCATGAAAACGTGAAAGCTGATTTAATTGTCTATGCAAAAGATTATAACAAAAAGTTCGTTAAGCCTTTTATTTTAGTTGTCGCTCAAGATACAAATCATGCACAGAAATTGCGTGATTTATTGGAATCAGATGATTTTTTTGCAGGAGCTTATAAGGGAAAAGTTATAGAGATTCATACAAAACAGTCGAATATAGAAGAAGATCAAAATATTCAAAAGCTGATTGCAATTGAAGATTCTCATGACCCAACAGAAATTGTTATTCACGTTAATAAATTAAAGGAGGGGTGGGATGTTACGAATCTCTATACTATTGTACCGTTGCGTGCATCGGCTTCAGAAATTTTAACAGAGCAAACAATTGGGCGTGGATTGCGTTTGCCTTATGGGTATAGAACAGGCGTGGAAGCTATTGATCGTTTAACAATTATTGCGCATGATCGTTTTCAAGATATTATTGATCGTGCAAACGATCCAAACTCAATTATAAAAAAGCATATTGAGATTGGAACAGGAGGGAATATCCCCTTTGAAAAGACCGATATAGTGACAGTTCCAAGTCAAGTAGAAGCTTTATTGATGCAAACGATGGTAATACGTAATTCCGATATAAATGGAGCATCTTCTGATTTACAAGGTATCATATTACGTCATACAGATTCCCCTACATTAACACCTGAAGAGCAAGATATTGCAGCGATCGCGTGGGATCTTATCAAAGAGAATGATAAATTGCCAAGTTCTCAAATGCTTTGTTCTGCACAGATACAAGAAAAAATTGCTAATAAAGTTATGAATATTAAGCCTTCATCACAAAAGTCTCTTGTATCAAAAGTGGTGACAATTCTGACAAAACAATTAACAGAACTGATCATAGATATTCCAAATATTATACTCATTCCTTCGCGTGATGTTACTTATGGTTTTTATGATTTTGATTTGGAAAATTTAGAAAACTTAAATTTTCAACCTGTTAGTAAAGAACTTTTAATTCGAGAATTGCGTACCCATAAAAGCATTTTTCTCACATCTAAGAATGAATATGTCAAAGAGCCTTATCTTGAAAACTACATCATTCGTGGTTTGATTGATAATGACTTTGTCGATTATGATAACCATACGCTCTTATTACGAAAATTAGCTAGTCAGATAGTAGAACATTTCCGATCTTATTTACCCAATGATACAGCTGTTGAGAACGTATTAATTCACTATCAGCACAAGCTTACTAGTTTTATTGTTGCGCAATTAAGAGAACATCAATGGGAAACGCAAAAAGATTATGCGGTTAAAGTTACACGAGGTTTTACAACTTTACAACCTATCCATTATGTGTTGCCGCAAGGGACGTCTCCTCTTGACTTTCGTAATATTCCTGCCATTAAAAGCGATATTAAAAAACTTGTATTCAGCGGCTTTAGAAAATGCTGTTATCCTTTACAAAAGTTTGATTCAGTAGAAGGGGAATTACGATTTGCTCAAATATTAGAGGATGATGCACAAGTCTTGAAATGGATGAAACCCGCTCGAGGTTTTTTCAAGATAGAATATGATAAAGGATCAATCTATGAACCAGACTTTGTTGTAGAAACGAAGGATGCCAAATATCTTTGTGAGCCTAAAAAAGCCTCTGAAATGCAAAATCCTATTGTTTTAAAAAAGAGAGAAGCTGCAGTTCAATGGTGTTGTCATGCAACGCGCTATGCGGCGACTTATGGCGATAAAAAATGGTATTATGTTCTTATTCCCCATGATGCTATTAAAGCAAATAGTAGTTTTGAAGGTTTGTGTGCAGAGTTTACCATTTCAGAATCTATACTTGAGAGCTCATAACTTTTTGCTTCAAAAATAAAACACATAAGTTTTTTTAATTGACGGATGTGAGATTCAATCAAATGTTTGAATAATTATTTTTAACTTTTTTCTAACGACGTTAAAATAAAAGGAAAAATGTATAGCAAAGTTATACAAGATTATGCTTTTGTATGGGGATTTGTAGCACATTTACACTTTTTTATAAAAGTACAATCTTATTTTTGTTATGTGAAAAGATCTTTGAGTTATAGTCATAAATTAAAAAAAATATTTTAATTTTATTGAGTAATTTGATAAATGTTCTTTTTTTTAAAAAACTTAAACAGTTTATTGTTCTTTCATTTAAAACGCCTGAATATAATGAAATACCCAGAGGATAAAAGGGGGAGTTTTTCATATGACTTTAAATTTAACAAACACTGTTTTTAATTTTTTAAAGAAAAACCCGACAAAAAAGTTTACAGCTCGAGAAATTGCTCAATGGATATTTGAAAATTACCCAGAAAAATGCCGTCAAAAACAAAAGAATTCAACGGCAATAATCACTCCCCTTAATAGTGATGCAGCTCTTATTCAGCAAATTGTTGCTGAAATAGGGGCAAAACGCCCTCAGTTACAAAAGCGTTATTCAGAAATTAAAACCACTGAAGGACGACCGCGACAATATTATTTTACTGAACAAACAGATAGTGCTGAAATTGATGCAATAGAGGACAATGCAAAGAGTAGAACAGAAGATGGCTCTGTTAAAGAGCATGATCTTTATCCATTATTATCTAAATTTTTATGGTCAGAGCTTGCAGTTTATAGCAAACGCATTAATGAGAAATGTTCTCGTAATAAACATGGTGCAGGCGGAAATAAATGGCTTTATCCAGATCTCGTAGGGATGCAAGATTTAAGCAAGGAATGGAATCGTGAAATCAAAGACTGTGTTTTGCAATATTTTGATAAAAAGACAAAGCTTTGGTCTTTTGAAGTAAAAATTCTCATCAATCGTTCAAATTTACGAAAAGCATTTTTTCAAACAGTTAGTAATTCTTCATGGGCTAATTTGAGTTATTTAGTTGCTAGTGAAATTGAAGGAGTTGATACATTAAAAGAGCTTCGGATGCTTTCAAGTTTGCATGGAATTGGATTTATAAGACTTAATAAGGAAAACTCTTCCGAGAGTGAGATCTTAATTCCTGCCAAAGAACGTAGTGATATTGATTGGGATACTGCTAATAGATTAGTGGAGGAAAACAAAGATTTTCTTGATTATATTAAGCTCATTCGTCAATTTTATCAAACTGGTGAGATGCGTCCTCTAGATTGGGATCATATGTATCTATGAGGGGTATTTTTAAAAAGACTCTATTGTTTAAAAGCCTTTTTTCAGAATGATGAAAAATTACTCTAACTATTTTATTTGTCTTATTATATTGGTATAATATGTTGATTTACTAATGATAATTAGTCTTTAAACTTAAATGAGGGGAATGAATATCCTAGTATTCAATCCTTTCAAACCATCTCATATTGATATTGTATCAATTAAAATTTTTCTCACGTACCTCATGAGTAGGGTTGAGTAGGGGAAGAGTAAAAATTCTGTTTTAAGCCTGTTCTATTTTGTGCATTGAGCGTGATTCCATTAGATACTAGACTTAATGATTATAATTTATTATAAATTTGCTATTATAGAGGGTGAAATTCGACTTTTTTGCTTTGTTTACATCAAGCATGGAAAATATCACTTCCTCATATTGAAGTCTTCTTACGGAGAATTTACACTACTATTTCTTTAATTTCCATTACTGTTCGTTTTGATGATTATTAAGCTTTTTGTTATCCGAACTAAACATTCAAAAAACATTAATTTTATAAAATATTCACATAGTTTACTCAATTTCTTGAAATAGATTTAAAAAATAAATTTCTCTCACACCTTATTGGTAAAGGAAGTGTGTACTGTCGCAGTCTGCCACAATACTCTCTTTATTTTTCAATAATACCGCACGCTAAACGTACACCACCTCCGCCAAGCGGTAATGGTTTATCTGATTGATTATCAGCCCCTAAATGAATGACTAAAGAGCGCCCTTTAATTTCAGAGATTTTTTTTAATCGTGGAGCAAGAACGCTCATTATGGCATATCCCTGTTTATCAACATAAAGTGCTGGTAAATCACCAAGATGACCATTGACATTATAAGGTCCTAAATGTTTTCCGGTATGTTCCGGATCATAATGTCCACCTGCACTTCCACCAATTATACCATCTTTTGTATCACATGAAGGATTTACATGTACATGAAAACCATGTATCCCTTCTGATAAAGTAGATAAATTAGGGATGAAAATCAAACCGTGTATGTTTTCTTCAATTTTAATGCTACCAATAGCCTTTTTGGAATTGTTATCTTCTAATTTATAAATATTTACTTGTTTTGATAGTGCTAATGCAGAATTTTTATGAATTAAAAATGCCATAAAAAACAATAATGATAATAATATTTTTTTCATAAAATACCTTTATACTTATATTTTAATATATTGTTGTCTATAAATAACAATCTATATTAATGATATATTATATAAATGTCTTAAATTTAACTTTAAGAAAAATAATTTACATAGAAATATTCTGTTATTAGAAAGAGCAAATAAATTAAAGTGTGTTTATATATATTTCTGAACATAACTTTTATTTTTTGATCTATAAAAAATACAGCTTTTATGGATGGATAATTATATCTCACTTACATTTCTTCAAGAGATGCTTTTAAAAAATCTACTTTTTGAGGTATAATAAGAAATTAAATAAGGAATTTTAGTAAGTTAGATGTTATTTCATTTATAATATGATAATCGTTTCATCAAAAAAAGAACATATAATTTGTTGATGATTTAATTGTTTTTCATAGAAAAAATGACGAGAAATTTCTATTCATTATGAAATTTATAAGAGAAAAAATTATTATGATTCATATAAATTTCCCAATAAAATACAGCATATACCGACACTCCCTCCCATTCCTGATCCTATCAGTGCTCCTATTATTATTCCGGCAGAAAGTGCTACTCCTATACCCATTGCGATAACTGGACCAAATCCTGGAAGAGCAATATAACCATAAGCTGCAAGAGTTGCCGCGATAGCTCCTGATATGCTACCATTTAAACCGCCAATGAAAGCAAATTCTTTAATAGAATGGTAGCGCTTTTTTAATTTTTTTTTCTTACAGCTGTGAAAAGAAACGTTGCTGTAAGTTTTTAAATCAATCATATTCTTTTCTTTCATTTTGAATGCTAACTGTTCCTGAATAGTCAACGGATACGAAAAAATGGGACTTTTTAAATTTTACTAAAGCACGCCAGATACCATTGTCATCTAAGCGCAATCGTTTAATATTCTCAAAACCATTTTGCATAAGACAATTTTTAACTTGTGAAGCAGTAAATGAGTTCTGACCTATTTTAGTGACCTTTTGAGTAGAGCTATAGGTAAAGGTTTGACAATAAGGAAGGTAAAAAACTTCACTTATTGAAGTCGTGACTATCAACGAGACACATGCAATCATTATAAAAAAAGTACTTAATTTCAAAAAATTATTTAGTGTCATCTTGTTACCATTTGTTGAAACAACACTTCATTAACCTCTGTGTTACTAACAGGTTCCAAAGATGATTTTATTTTTAATATTATACTTAACAATAAAAATTTTTAAAAATATATTGATTAAATAAAACTGTTTTTTTATTATTTATTTTCTTATTAAAATTAATTTTATAAAATAACTTTTTCAAAACGGTATTATTTTTCATTTTATTTATAGTTCTAAATTTAACAGCTATGATTTAGCAAGATATCTTTATAATTTAATTTGTAGTATATAATTCAGTTTTCTCTTATTTCATATCAACATACTAAATATATATAATAATTTTTAATAAAAAATAATTTACAGTTATATTAATTAAACATGTTATTATTATAAATAAATCAAATAAATATAATTAATTATTTTAATATAAATTGTTACTTCTTAGAAAGAACAAAAATATTTTTTATATTAGTAATAGATATGATTCAAAATGCAATTTATTATTTATTATTTTACGTTATTATCCATTATTGCTTAGTAGAGCTGTTTTGATGATTTTGTTGGAAATATTTGCATAATTTCCTTAAATCCATAACCGGGATACATTCCTTCGCGCATAAATAAATTACGTAATGGTGGGAAACTATGCAACAAACCAAGCCCAATGCTTCGTATGATATGAACAGGCAACATATGAGAAAGTAGAGCAGAGTTCAGTGTATGAACAGCTCCACTTCGGATTAATATATCTGGTTTGCGGCATTTGTTATAATGTGCAACAATCATTTCAGAGTTAGAATTGGATATTTTATTGGGTAAAATATCAATTAAAGTTTGGACATCACGGAATCCTAAATTCAATCCCTGTGCCCCAATAGGGGGAAAAACATGAGCGGCTTCACCCACTAAAATTGTTCGATTAGCAGCAAAATGATGAGAAAGAAGTCCGAAAAGCGGCCATGCTTGAATTGATGTTTCTAAGCTTAGCTTTCCAAGCATTGATTGCATTTGGTTTTCGATCATTTTTGCAATTGTTTTTGGTTCTATATTTAATAATTCCTCAGCGCGGGAAGGATGAACAACCCATACAAGACTAGATCTTCGTCCTGGTAGTGGAACCTGTGTAAATGGACCGTGTTCTGTATGAAATTCAGTTGATGTATTTTGATGAGAAAACTCATGAGAAAAGTTGAGAACAAGTGCTTTTTGGGGATAATTCCACTGTTTGACACTTATCCCTGCTGCGGCACGTGTAAGAGAGTGACGTCCATCAGCTGCAACAACAAGTGGTGCTTGAATAATTCTATGATTAGCAAGAATAATGCATACATGGTTTTTTGTGTGATGAACAGATTTGGCTGCAGAAACAAATCTTGTAATATTGGGCGTATGTGTAACAGCGTCGACTAAAGCACTGTTCAATTTTACATTAGGTATATTATAGCCAAAAGCTTTTTCGCCAATTTCAGTAGAAGAAAAATGCACCGTAGGAGCATGCACAATTCTAGAAGTTATATCTATAATTCTCATGGACGATAAAGCAGCTGCATGTTTTTGAAGATTATCCCAAATATTGAGTTTTTGAAGCATGCGTATTGCAGGCATCATAAGAGCCGTTGTCCGTAACTCATCTGTATGAGCAGGGGGCCCAACAAGAAAAACAGAAAGCCCCTTCTGTGCAAGACTCAGCGCGGCTAACATTCCGACAGGACCTGCACCAATAACAGCAATATCTTTATGCTCTTCCTTTTCAAATATCACAACGATTTGAACCTTTATTCATTGAGAAAATATTTTAACATTTCCAAATGATCTCTCTCTTTTTATTATATGAAGCTCTTCTATTATTATAGTATGTAATAAATAATGCGATATAAAAAAGTAACCTTTTTATGATTTTTTTAAATGCTGAGTTATATCATCGTTAAAAAATGGCGTATTGATAGATGGTTGAAGACTTTAAAAACGAGGATAAGAAAACCTTGAAACGTAAATTAACAAAGAAAATCAAAACAAATGCTAAATTATTACGCCATAAAAAAGTAACAATGCCACAAGCAAAGGCCTTTTCCGTTCATTTACTAACAGCTTCGGGATCATTTTTAGCGTTTCTTTCTCTTATATCAGCCTCTCAAAAAGAATGGACAGCTATGTTCTGTTGGCTTGGGCTTGCTCTTCTCGTTGATGGTATAGATGGACCAATTGCACGCAAACTTGATGTTAAGTACGTTCTTCCAACATGGTCTGGAGAGCTGTTAGATAATATTATTGATTACGTGACTTATGTCTTAATTCCTGCCTTTGCACTCTATCAAAGTGGTTTCATGGGGATAGGGTTATCATTTTCATTGAGTGCAATTATTGTTATTTCATCTGCTATTTATTATGCAGATACTAGTATGAAAACCAAAGAAAACTTTTTTAAAGGATTTCCTGTTGTTTGGAATATGATGATTTTTACGCTTTTTGTAGTCAGACCAGGAGAGTGGATTACTTTTATCATTATTGTTCTATCGGCGATTATATCTTTTTTGCCAATTTATTTTATTCATCCAGTAAGAGTCCTTCGTTTACGTAGAATTAATTTTCCCATTTTTCTCTTATGGTGTTTTTTTGGTGTTTCTGCCTTCTTTTATCAACTAGAGGCTCCCTATTGGGTTAAAATAGGAATTTCGGTAACAGGAATTTATATATATTGTATTGGCGCAATCATGCAAACATTTCCTAAACTTGGGGCAAAAAGTATAAAAAAAACAATGAAATAATTGTTTTAAGAAGGGTGTGAGATGCAAATTAATTTTGGAGCAGATGATGATATTTCTTTTACGAAAGAAGGGCGTGCTGGTATTATAAAGCTCACACGTCCTTCAGCATTAAACGCTCTTAATCAACGAATGGTTTCAGCTTTAAAAAAAGCTCTCAGAACATGGGAAACAGATGATAATGTTTCTTGTGTCTTAATTGAAGGGGAGGGGCGTGCTTTTTGTGCTGGTGGAGATGTTGTAGAAATCTATCATATGGGGAAAAGTGCTGCTGCTTGTCAATACTTTAGAAATGAATATAGTTTAAATGCTTATATCAAACATTTTTCAAAGCCCTACATTTCTTTCTTAAACGGTATTTGGATGGGAGGAGGGGTAGGTATTTCTCTCTACGGCTCGCATCGAATTGTTACAGAAAATACAGTTTTTGCTATGCCAGAAGGTGCGATTGGATTTTTCCCAGATGTAGGTGCAAGTTTTTTCTTACCATCTCTTCCCAATCATTTTGGTATCTATCTTGCATTAACGGGCGCACGTATAAAGTGGGGAGATTGCTTAAATTTAGGATTAGCAACACACGCCGTTGCTGAAACTGAATTCGATATGATTAGAAAAGCTGTTATTGAGCAAGGAGATCCTACTTTAGCTTTAAACGAGCGAACAATTACAAAAGACTATGAAACAAGTCATGAAATACGTTGTATTATTAACACTTGTTTTAGTGCCCATACCTTAGAAGAATGTCTCGAGTTGCTACATAAAAAAAGCAATGAAGATGTTTTATTTGCTAAAGAATGTTATGATATTTTGCAGTCACGTTCTCCGACAAGTTTAAAAGTTATCTGGAAACAAATGAAACAAAATTCATCTCAAACGTTGGAAGATTGTATGAAAATTGAAAACCGCATAGCGTATCATATGATTCATTCACATGATTTTTATGAAGGTATACGTGCTATGTTAATCGATAAGGATAAAAGACCTCAATGGCAACCAGATAAACTTTCAAATGTGACAGATGAAATGGTAGATTCTTACTTCCAACCTGTTGAACAAGAGTTATTATTGTGAAAAATAATTCTCACAAACAGATTTCAAAAATCAATTTAATCTATAACTGTTACTTACGGTTTTTAGCATTTATTTGCTTAGTTCTAGGTATTTGTTATTGGATACGCCTTGTTGGGTTTTTTCCAGGTATTCTATGGCGTTTTGATCTTATGCCTTGGCAGTGGCAATTTGCATCAGCTATATTGGCCATTCTCTATCCTATTGCCTTAGTTGGACTTTGGATGTATTCACTATGGGGTATCATTGTGTGGTGTATTGCAGTGTTGATTGAAGCAATAACAATATATTATTCCGATTTTATTTATCAGCCATTTGTACCATTATTTCATGGAATATTGTTTTTAGGTTTTATAGTACTACAAATTGTAATTATTTTTTTAAAAGAGTAAAAAATAAAAAAACATTGTGATTGAAATTTTCGAGCCAGAATAACAGGCTCAATTTTCGATCTTAGCTAACTTAAGTAGCTCATTTTAAAGCTTCGTTCCTCAAAACGCTGATGCTAGCTATACTTTTCCATAAAGTTCCATAATATATATTATGCGATAATATGATGCAGAAGATAAATCCTTTATCCAAAAAGAAAACCCTACTTTAAAACATCATCATAATATTTATATCATACAATTTACTTTTAAAATAAACTTTGG
The DNA here is from genome assembly GCF_042195725.1 of Bartonella sp. AP65SXKL. NCBI lineage: Bacteria > Pseudomonadati > Pseudomonadota > Alphaproteobacteria > Hyphomicrobiales > Bartonellaceae > Bartonella > Bartonella sp. AP65SXKL. Next base: position 152,965 of record NZ_JBHIOW010000003.1, on the reverse strand, counting down.
TCTTTAAGGTATATTCCTTAAAGACCAAAAATAGTGATAACGAAATTACGTATAATAAAATAAGGAAAATTATTGCATTATTTTACAACGTTTCATACGTGCAAGATCACTCAAAACAGCATTACGGTTATTTAAAGCTGAAATTTCATTACTTTCACTGGATTTAGTATCCATAAAAAACAAAGCAGGTACAAATACAACACTTGCCGCTGCTAAAGCCACGTTTTTATTTCTTGCTTTAGAACGCTCTGCAATTGTATCATTAATCTGACGTTTATTAGCAAAAAACTCCCGTTGAATATCGGCACAACTCATTGATCCATCATGTAATGTTGTCGTTGCAATATTTTTTTCTAAACGCCCCCCACATGCTGTCAAGGAAACCGCTAAAACCACAATACATACACCCCGCTTAAAATTCTTATACATAAAAGCCTCATTTTTGACATAAAAAAACACTAAATATGTCAAAAATGAAATAAAATAAAGGATAAATTTAAAAGTGTTTTATTTAACTTAAAATATTGCGCATAATAAGCTTACGCATCTGTTTCAAAAGTAAGACCTTGATATGCAGGTTTTACATAGGATGGAACGTAATTTATTACCTTATTGTAATCCAGAGTTCTATCCATATGTGTAAGTATTGCTTGTTTTGGCTTTAAATATTCTATCCATTGTAATGCTTGATCAACAGAAAAATGACTCGGGTGAGATTGAAATTGAAGAGCTTCAATGATAAGCACTTCCAAATCCATTAATTTGGATAATGTTTGTTCAGGAAATTTACTAACATCTGTACAATAGGCAACATTCCCAATACGAAAACCTAAAGAATGAATGTTTCCGTGGTGTTGTAAATGTGTATTGACGCTTATTTCTCCGCCCTGCCCCTGAATAATAAATTGGCTATCTTCGTTGATAAGATGCTCTTTTAAAATGGGAGAATAAGATGAATCTTTTGGAGTTTGAAAACAATATCCGAAAGCACTTTTGAGATGCTCTAGTGTAAATCTGTCCGCATAGATATCTATTAAACATTTTTGTGCAAGTGCATAGCTGCGTAAATCATCAATACCGTGGATATGGTCTGCATGAGAATGCGTGTAAAGAGCAGCATCAAGATGGCTTACACACGCATCAATCATTTGTGAGCGAAAATCTGGACCTGTATCAATAACGATCGTTGTTTTGTCTCCAAAAGGTTTAATACGTTCAACTAATAAAGAACTTCTGTAGCGTTTATTTTTAGGGTTATTCGGATCACATGTTCCCCAATCACCATTAGGTCTTGGCACTCCTGGAGAAGGACCACAACCTAATATTGTAAATCGGTATTGATCACACATATCTTTTGCCTTATTTCATTTTGCTAAATAAACGAAAAGCATTACGCGTTGTTATTTGAGCTGTTTCTTCAATGCTTAAGCCAATTGTTTCAGCCAAAACAGCTGCTGTATAACATACAAAAGATGGTTCATTTGTTTTTCCCCGATGGGGACTAGGTGCTAAGAATGGAGCATCTGTTTCCACTAACAAATGCTCATGGGGCACAATTTTTGCTATTTCACGGATTTCAAGTGCGTTTTTAAAAGTAAGAATACCCGAAAAAGAAATATAACCACCAAGTTCAATTCCAGCACGAGCAAGTTGCATTCCAGACGAATAACAATGAAGGATAAAGGGAAAAGCTCCTTCTTTTATCTGTTCACGTAATATTTTCTCCATATCGATATCGGCATTGCGTGAATGTATAACAAGAGGAATCTGTGTTTTTCGAGAAGCAATGATATGTTCTTGAAAAACTTTCTTTTGCTCTTCTGGTGTAGAGTAATCATAATGATAATCAAGGCCCCCTTCCCCAAACGCAACAATTTTAGGGTGATTCGAGAGCTGTATAAGCTCTTCCGCTGTAATATTTTGTTCTTCATGCGCGTGATTGGGGTGTGTTCCAACGGAACAAAAGACTTGATCATAGCTTTGCGCAATGGCTAACAGTTTATCTAACTTATGAACATGGGTTGAAATTGTTATCATACGTTTAACGTCAGCATCTAAAGCCCGTTGGATAACATTATCCAAATCTTGTGAAAAGTCTTCAAAATCAAGATGACAATGTGTATCAATCAACATGATGAGTGTTTTCTTTCTTCAAGATATAACGAGGAAAAATTGGTTCTGGTGGTGGAAGATCAAGCCCTTCTTGAATTTTTGAATGACTTATATGATACAATAACCGATCATCTTCAGCAACCGCAAGGCTATCAAGAAGTTTCGTTGCTGATTGGGGTATGAAAGGCAAAAGCATAATTCCTATTCTCCGCAAGATTTCTACAGTTATATAAAGAACTGTAGAAAATCGTTCTCGATCGTTTTTACGTAAACTCCAAGGTTGTTCGTTGGCAAAATAGCGATTGGCATCTGCTACAATTGAAAAAATAGCTGAAAGTGCTAAATGCATACTATAAGAAGACATAGCTTGGTGTACAGTTTCAAGTACTTGAAGAGATTGTTCTAAAAGCTGTTTATCTTGAGCTAAAAATGAAGCTGGTTTCGGGACTTGTGCATTACAATTTTTGGCAATCATAGACAAACAGCGCTGTGCTAAATTACCAAGATCGTTAGCAAGATCAGCATTAATACGGTTCACAAGGCTTTCATGACTATAACTACCATCTTGTCCGAATGGCACTTCACGGAGAAGGAAATAACGGACCTGATCAAGACCATAATGATCAACCATTTCAAAAGGATCAACGACATTTCCAATAGATTTTGACATTTTTGCACCACGATTAAGTAAAAAACCATGTGCAAAAATATTTTTAGGCAATTCAATTCCAGCAGACATTAAAAATGCCGGCCAATAGACTGCATGAAAACGAATAATATCCTTACCAATAATATGCGTATTTGCAGGCCAAAAATCACGTTTTTTTGAATTTTCATTGAAAAAACCTATTGCTGATAGATAATTTGTAAGCGCATCAACCCAGACATACATCACGTGCTTTGGATTCTCAGGAACAGCAATTCCCCAGTTAAAACTTGCGCGTGAAATAGAGATATCTTTTAAACCTGATTTGATAAAACTTATAATTTCATTACGCCGCTCAAATGGAGCAATAAAATCAGGATGTTTTTCATAATATTCAAGAAGAGCCTTTTCATAATGAGAAAGTCTAAAAAAATAACTTTCTTCTTCATTCCATTCAACTGGAGAGCCTAATTCTTTCTCACGACGGATGTTGTCTGCTCCAATTTCCGTATCTTTTTCTTCATAATAGGCTTCTTGGCGAACCGAATACCACCCCGTATAACGACCGAGATAAATATCGCCATTTGCTTCCATCTTTTTCCAAATTTCTTGACAAGCTTGATAATGGCGTTCTTCTGTCGTACGGATAAAATCATCGTTAGAACAATTTAATACTGCAAGCATTTTTTGAAACACCGCACTATTACGATCTGCAAGTTGCTGAGGTGTCATGCCTAATGCAGCTGCGGTTTGTTGCATCTTGAGACCATGCTCATCTGTACCAGAAAGAAAAAATACATTTTTTCCGTTTAACCGTTGAAAGCGGGCTAAAACATCGCTTGCAATGGCACTATAAGCATGTCCAATATGTGGAGCACCATTAGGATAAAAAATGGGAGTTGTTATGTAATATGTGTCACGCATGTCATACTCGTTGTAAAACGCTATAAATAGAAGATATAATGACATAACGCTTGTTCATCGCATTGTCACGGAAAAACTAATTCTCATGAATGATCTTATGAACTTTAAAAAGTAAGTTAATAACAAACTGCTTTTTATCGAGATTAAACAGTTGTATTTCCTCTATTTCTTGATGAATCTCCTGCCATTTTTCCGCATATTTTTTTGAGAGAAATAAGTCTCCCTTTTCAACGAGCATGATAGCTTTTTTTTGAATTTTATTAAGAATTTCATCACAAAATTGTTGAAATTGGAATGTAGAAGAAGCAGATGAAAATGTTTGTGCAAGAGTATGTACAATTGTTGCGTTACAAACAGGTTTCTCTAGGAGAGCATCAATTGTTTTAATAATTTCAAGACCGCCATGGCAAATAAGTAAAGCGGCTTTTCGAGGGATTCCTTTAGATTTTTTAATAATCATTTCAATTGTTTTTTCATCAGGTAAATCCTGATCGGCGAAAATATGTATAATAACTTTTTTCATTTCATCGTTATTCAATGGACGAAAAGAAATTTTTTGACACCGTGAATGGATTGTTGGAAGCAATTTTCCTGAAGAATGTGCGATAATAACAAATAACGTTTTTGTAGGTGGTTCTTCAAGTATTTTGAGAATTGCATTTGCTGCATTTCTATTCATATCATCTGCAGAATCAATAATAACAATACGCCATCCATTATCTTGCGATGTTCGACTTAAAAAATGCATAATATCACGGATATCATCAACGAGTATTCCTGTTTTAAACTTTTGCGTTTTCACATCAAATCGACGTGAAATATACAAAAGACCAGGGTGACTTCCTTGTGTAATTTGGCGCCATGGGGTAGAATAAGGATCGGGTTTGAAGAAAGAACTCTGTTGAAAACTTAAAATGTTCCAAGCAAGATGAAAGGCTAATGTAGCCTTTCCAATCCCGTATTCTCCTTCAAATAATAATGCATGATGCAAACGCTCTTCTTTAAGCATTTGTGTCAAAAAATGACGCACATCCTCATGACCAAAGATAACATTGTTCTGGGATGGTGATAAAATTGTATCAATATCATCATATTGGCGTAAGGTATTTAAATTACTCATGAAAGCTGATCCAACAATACCTGATGACAAATATTTTTTATTTGATGAGCAATAGCTTCCACTGAGCCAGTGGCATCAATGACTCGAAATCTATGGGGTTCTTGTTTGGCCAATTGAAGAAAAGCCTGACGTCTTTGTTCTTGAATTTCCAACTGATCTTTTTCAAAATAATCAATTTCTTCTGTTTTTTTTCTTCGCAAATTTGCACGCTTCATACTACACATTGCTGGCATATCTAATAAAAATGTTAAATGAGGCAAAATACCATTGAGCGCAATACACTCTAAAACAGAAAGAAGAGAAGAACTGACTCTATTATTGAGTCCTTGATAAACGCGTGTAGAATCAATAAAGCGGTCACATAAAACGATTTTACCTTTTTGCAAAGAAGGTGCAATAACTTCATGAAAATGGTCGACACGTGCAGCTGTAAACAAAACAGCTTCAATCAACGGTCCATACTGTCGCGCCTGCCCCGACAACAAAATATGCCGGATTGCTTCTGCTCCTGGCGTTCCTCCTGGTTCTCGTGTTGTAACAACATCATAACCTTGGTGAGAGAGAGACTCAGCAAGTAAAGAAATCTGCACCGTTTTTCCTACCCCCTCCCCTCCTTCGAATGTAATAAAATAACCTGACACGTATGACCTTAACCTTATTAGCGCGTAACTACAAATATTTCCGTAACCATCCAATTGTTATTTCATAGAATGCATTTTTTACTTTTGCAAAGAAACTTCCTTCCTGAATATTCATTCCGGCAAAAACTGGTTTTTCCAGAAGAACCTTTTTATCTTCTAAAATTTGAATAACACCAACTGATTGCCCAGAAACGATGGGGGCTTTCAATGGACCATGATATTTAATTTTTGTTTTAACATTTACTTTTTTTTCATTCGAAAGCATAAAACTTATTGGTGTTTTAACAATGAGTGGAACAAAATTTTTCTTACCACCGTAAACAGAAGCACGACCAACCGTTTCTTCTTTTGTGAAAATTGTTTTGAGATCAAATGCCGTCATCCCCCATTGAAGAATGCGTTCTATTTCTTTTGTATATTTTTTACCATCTTGCAAACCATTGATTGCTAAAAAAAGCCGTCGATGATTTTTAGAAATGGTGGCAACCATTGAAAAACCTTCTTTTTCACTGTAGCCAAAACCAAATCCTTCTACACCAATTTCCTTAGAAATAAGAGGGTTTTTATTACGTTGAAAAATATTATTCCATGTAAAATGAGGCTCACAATAAAGTGCATAATAATCCGGATATTCCTGAACAATATGACGTGCTAATATAATCATATCACGCACAGTTACAAATTGTCCCTCTTCCGGTAGCCCTGTAGCATTAACAAAATGACTCTGAGATAATCCGATTATTTTTGCGCGCTGATTCATCAGTTTTACAAAATGATCTTCATGTCCTGATATTCCTTCAGCAAGAATAATAGCAGCATCATTTCCATTCACAATAATTAAACCACGTAAAAGATCAGAAACACTGATTTCTGTCTTTATCTTTGCAAACATAGTGGTTGTACCGGAAGGTGCTCCACCTTTGCGCCAAGCATTTTCACTGACCTTGAATTTCTGCGTACTTTTTAATAATCCTTTTTTTAATTGATGAAATACAACTTCTGCTGTCATCAATTTTACTAATGAAGCAGGAAAAAAAGGAATATCACTTTGTTTTTCATAAAGTATTGTCTCTGTATCATCATCGAGTAATAACAGTTGTGATGCGGGAGTTTGAAAATCTTGTGCTCTCCCCCACGTATCAAATGCCAATACTCCCCATAATATCAATAAGATCCTTAATGCTGTATACATAGCTGCTCCTCCCATCCCAAAGATCAACATAAAGAATCTTATATAGGAAAAAACTTTTTGATTTCTGAAAATTGAGGAATTATTTACAACTCATAAAAAGATTTTATTTTCATTTAGCTTTAGAAAAAATAATATGACACGTTTTTTATCTTCCATGTAGGTTCAATTTAACATTTTAAATGTATGAGAGACAAAAGATTTTTTCCTATTTTTATTGATAGTATTTTGATTTGTTATGATAAATTATCATTTTAAAATTGAAGCTAACTCAAAATACTGTAAGATTCTCTCATCCCCTCTTCTCATATTGAATTCATTAAAAATCGCTTACTTACGGGTCATAAGTAGGGTTCGTATATGGATAAAAATTATTAAAAAAGAGAGTAAAAATACTTCTTATAAACCTCTCAAGTGTTAAGAATTATCGCACAAAACATTGGGGGCTTGCAAAGTGTATGATGGTGTCGATTTATATCTTCATAAGAGTAAAGATGCTGATGTCTAAAGGCGTTAACAGTTATACCATTCACAGGCGCTGTCGCAAAATAGGCTTGTAGCGTGTTAAAGTATGTCTCTTTTAAATAAGTCCATGAATTGGCAATGTAAGTGTATTTTGTTTGAGACGCTCTGTTTTTCGTGAGGGAACTTACTCCATTAAAGAACATGATAAACAAAAGCATGAGATAATGCATAATCTTTTCATAAGATATTACCGTAGATACTTTAGAAAGATGCAAGGCCGAATCAAAAGAAAATATTTTTTTACTTGTTAAGCTTTTTATTCATCTCAAATCGATTGTACAAGTTGTTTTAGAGATTACACAAACAGACTGACACAATAATTTACCTTCGTCTAGCAAAAGCTATTACAGCAAGAAAAGTACACGCTTTATTAAGCAAGCAATATCATAAAACGACGAATAGACCAGCAATGGAGTGGAAAGGCCGTACTGAATTTATAATAATAGAACCCAACCACGCTTTTTGAAAAGGACAAAGCGCTTTAAGATAAAAATCCTACACTAAATCCGTAATTTCTTACCTTTTTTACTAGAAAATTATATAGATAAAAAATCAATGCATTTTTTCTTAAAACAGTTGTAGCCAATTAACCTTTGTTTTTTTGTTTAGCTTATTTATAGAAGCAACTTGATCGAATGGTATCGGCTTATCAACCATGATAGGACCAATTTCTGGCAATTTAACTGCAACAGTTTTATTACGTTGTTCTTGTTCAACAGCAGCTGCTTTAGCTAATTCTTTTTTGTTCCTTGTATTGCGCTGCTCTTTTAACAAAACAGTTTCTCTTTTTTTCGCAACATTTTCCGACGCTAATGAATATGGGGCAGCATTTCCAGGAGTATAAGAGGACATTAAATATGCAGCATCATAATAGCCAACAGGTGCTTCAGCAATATATTCTACTTTAACATCTGCGACCCCCCTATCTACATACCCCAATATTGCCGCAGCTTGCCTTGATAAATCAATGATTCTGTCTTTCATAAAAGGTCCGCGATCATTCACTCTAACAACGATTGAAGACCCATTTTTCAAATTAGTAACACGAGCATAGCTAGGTAAAGGCATTGTAGGATGAGCAGCAGTCAAAAGATTCATGTCATAAATTTCACCGTTGGCAGTTAAACGTCCATGAAAATCTGAACCATACCATGATGCTTCGCCAACACGTTTATAAGTTGGATCACTTTGAGGATAATACCACTTTCCTTTTATTTGATAAGGTTTACCAACAATCGCTCGTCCACGCTTTTTTTCTTCCGATTGATTCTTCTTATTGGATACTTGTTGAGGTAGTACAGAAGTGTTTACGTTAATTGGTTTATTATGATAGGAATCTTTTATTGAAAAATTCATAGTTTGGCTTGCGCAACAAGATACCAGTGACTGAGAAATGACGATCATAGAAAACAATTGAAGTGTTGGTTTAATCATAAAAGTAATTTTCTTTTTTCTATTTGAAGGCATCTATTCAGTCCACTTATTTCTGTTAAGTACTACTTGTAAAAACCACGTCACGCTTTTTGTACGCAACGGAAGAATTTACGTTTTTAAATGATTCCCCTCGCGCATATACCACTCTTGAATTGGCCCCTTCTATCAAGAAATTAACGTATTGTTAACCTTTTTATGGTTTTCATACAAAATAAATGTACTATAGTAGATGTTAAAAAGATTAAAATTTAAACAAATCAACATCTTATAGAAAATTCATTTCATAATATAAGTGTGAATAAGTGGTGATTTTAGCAACTGTTTTGCGAATCATGTAATGCAGTGGGTATTAAAAACCACCTATGGATTGAGAAAATTAGAAACCGCATGTGCTGCCAACGCAGGTACAACCCTATCCGTAAGTTTGTTGAAAATGGAGACAGCATAGCACCGCTCTATTCCAAAAACAGCTGATAGAAAATGACAGACTATAGAATCGATAAAAACTTCAAAAAGAATCAAAACAAAAAAGATTCTTAAACTTTTTATAGCCTATTGATATTACTTAAATTTGGTGAGCGCGCAGGGATTCGAACCCTGGACCTACTGATTAAAAGTCAGTTGCTCTACCAGCTGAGCTACGCGCTCTCACACAAGCTATCTAGTTTGCATACTATCTAGTTTGCAGAAAGTGAAGGGAACATACGGTTGACTTTCCATTTGGTCAACACCTTTTGGAAAAAAATATTATTATTTTCTTCAGTTATCAATAATTTTCCGTTTTCGCCCCTTTACTTCATCATTGTATAAGTACTCTTTAATCTTCTTTTTGAAGTTTCAATAAAGGAAAAATTTCACTGCAAAATATTGCATAGATTCGAAGCGTTAAAATTATGAGCAATACCCCCTTCCCCTCACATGGGTTGTTGAGCATAATGGGTAGAGAAGAAAAAATACCTTTTATTATAATATTATTTTTATATCTTTATATTTTAGTGTTCAATTTTCAAATATGAATACAGCTTTATAAGATAATATATTGATTTATAATAATTTATCATTTTTATCACTTGAGTGATAATCTCAAATACTGTAAGCTTATCTCATTTCAAATCTTTTTTATATTGAAACAATAAAAAGCATTTTCTTGACCAATATAAGTGAGAGAATAAAACTATAAAAAAGAAATGAAAATACCTTTTATGCCTCCTTTCAATAATCAAAATTTATCGCAACATTAGGGTTCATGAAAATAGTATATAGCAGTTGACACGTTAGACCTGAAAATGGAACAATGAGCAACAATGGCATTTTGAGAGTATAATTTTATTTATGCATAATGAATATATAACGAAAGCCAGTTTATCCTATAGAATAAAGTAGATATGAAGCAAAATTTAGTCTCATTGAAAATATCCCGAATGACTATAAATTGTGTTCACTATTAGAGCTGTAGATAATTTTACTAAGAATAAAAAAGCAGAAATAATATGCAGTATGTAAAATGATTTTAAATACCCATAGAGAGTTCTAAATATATAGAATGCCTTCTATTTAACTTTTTTATATCAGAAATTACAAAACATGTAGATATATTTTTAGAAGAAAAGGATAATACTGGTCATAAAATTTGGTGTTAGATAATTCAGTCAGAACTATAAAATATTTTATACATTATTTAATATTAATGTAGCTATATAGTATATAAATAATAATTTAAATATATCTATAAATAAACATATTTCTTTATTAAACGATAAGATCAAAAACAAAGAAAATAATTTTGATTTGGCGATAAAAATTGTAAAAATGTTATATATACATGTATTTTTACTTTACTAATTTTTATTATTTTGATTGGAATATTGAATGTTAACATGTAAACAGTATGAGCTACTCTTGTTTATTCATAACCATATAAAAGAAACTGGTGTTCCTCCTTCTTTTGAAGAAATGAAAAATGCATTAGAACTTTCTTCAAAGTCTGGTATTCATAAGCTCATTATAGCCTTAGAACAAAGAGGTTTTATACGTCGTTTGCCCAATCGTGCTCGTGCTGTGGAGGTAATTCGACTTCCTGAGAAAATAACATTTAACCTTTCTTTAGCACGTAAAATTTCTCCCAGTATAATAGAAAGAAATAAAAGGGAAATATCAAAAAGCTTGAGTCCCTTTGATGAAGAAGAAAAAAAAAATATCACCATTCCTATTATGGGACGTATTTCTGCAAGCGTACCCGCCTCTGCTATACTGCAGCAAATAAACAGCCTTTCTCTTCCACTCGATATGGTTAATACAGGTGAGCACTACGCATTAGAAGTTAAAGATGATTCTATGATGGAGGCTGGTATCTTTGATAAAGATACGATCATTGTGAAACGTCAAAATACAGCAATAACAGGTGAAATTATTGTTGCGTTTATTGATAAAAAAGAAGCAACATTAAAACGTTATCGACGCAAAGGAGCTTCTATTGCATTAGAAGCTGCAAATCCTCATTATGAAGTACGGACATACGAATCCGAGCGTGTAGAAATACAAGGCAAACTTACCGGACTTATTCGCAAATATTAAAAAATAAACCTTATAGTACGCGATATATATCGCAATAAGAAGCTGTTGAGTATTTTTTTATTGTGCCACACGCAATTGACTTCTTCTCCACAGCCAAAGGATGCCCCCAATTCGGTTTATAAACAATCCAGATCCTTATCGAGCGGATTTCACTTTCCCTTCCCTCCATGTTCTTCACTTATGTCAAGGCTTGGCAAGTAAGCTTTAAAATATTCACCACGTACTTTGAAAAGAACTTGAATGCTTTTAAGAAAGCAGCCTTATATCCTCGTCCTCAATGATGGAATTTTGCGATATAATAAGACAAAATTGTATGCATGCATAAAAACACATAAAATTTTGTAGAAAAAAATCAAATAACTTTGTAACAGACTGTATTGCATAGGTATAAAAATAAAGAACATTATTTTTAAGTTAATAAAAACGTAACTGAATCATTCATAGTAATTGTAGGATCATCATGGTAGCACCTCGTATTAGTTTTGTCTCCCTCGGATGCCCAAAAGCACTCGTAGATTCTGAGCGAATTATTACACGCCTTCGCTCTGAAGGGTATGAAATTTCACGTCAACATCAAGGAGCTGATGTCGTTATTGTGAATACCTGTGGTTTTCTTGACTCGGCAAGGAAAGAATCATTAGCCAATATTGATGAAGCTCTTAAAAAAAATGGAAAAGTTATTGTAACAGGGTGTCTCGGTGCTGATCCTGATGCTATTCGCCAAACATATCCTAATGTATTGGCTATTACAAGACCGCAAGCTTATGAAAGCGTTATAGAAGCTGTTCATACAGCAATTCCTCCTGTTCATGATCCTTTTCTTGATTTAGTTCCTCCCCAAGGTATTCGTTTAACACCTCGCCATTACGCCTACTTAAAGATTTCTGAAGGATGCTCTAACCAGTGTAGTTTTTGTATCATCCCTACTCTGCGTGGTGATCTCACTTCACGTCCCATCAGCGATGTTCTTCGTGAAGCTGAAAAACTCGTGCAAGCGGGTGTAAAAGAACTTTTGGTTATTTCACAAGATACGAGTGCTTATGGTGTTGATCTTAAATATCTCGAAAATTCTTGGAAAGATCGTACAATCAAAACGAAATTCTTTGATCTTTGTCGCGAACTAGGCGATATGGGTATTTGGGTACGTATGCATTACGTTTATCCTTATCCCCATGTTGATGAAGTTATCGAACTTATGGCTGCAAAAAAAATTCTTCCTTATCTGGATATTCCTTTTCAGCATGCATCACCGGCTGTTTTGCGTCACATGAAGCGTCCCGCACTTATGGAAAAAACAAACCGTAGAATTGAAAAATGGCGGAAAATCTGTCCAGATCTTACTTTGCGATCAACATTTATTGTTGGTTTTCCTGGTGAAACGAATGAAGATTTTAATATTCTTCTAGAATGGCTAGAAGAAGCAAAAATTGAACGCGCTGGGTGCTTTAAATATGAAGAAGTAAAAGGAGCTGCCGCAAATGATTTGGGATTAGAAAATATTCCTGAAGAGGTAAAAGAAAACCGCTGGCATCGTTTTATGGCAAAACAACAACAAATTTCTACACATCTTTTAAAGAAAAAAATTGGAAAAAGACTCCAAGTTCTTATTGATGAAAGTCAAGGAAAAGTTGCCAAAGGACGGAGTCAGTACGATGCTCCAGAAATAGATGGTGTTGTCCATATATCATCACGACGCCCACTGCGTGTTGGTGAATTTGTCACCGTTAAAATCGAACAATCGGATGCCTATGACCTTTATGGTATAGCTGTTTAAAAATTTAACTCCTTCTCTGTCCTCAATGATGAAGATTTCTATCAGCATTGGTTTATAAAAAAGCGATTTTTCATAACAAGAACCGATCATGTAACTCACTTCATGAGAATTTACGAGCAATCCTTACTCTGAGTGTTTGCTATACACTCCCAAAATACCAAGCAGTTATATATTCTCTTAATTTAATGCCTTAAATGACGGTGACGGCGGCGCAACAGAATAAAATAAAATCCACAAGGTACACCATTTTTAATTAACAAAAGAGCAAATCGACAACCGTACTATTTTCCTATTTTTGATATTGCGACAGTCATTGGTTAGTGAAAGGAAACTTTTTTCAAGAGTGTTTTATGCACACAAGAATTTCCTTTGTGATATGCAAACGGATATTTTTTATGGAAGCAATATAAGAGAATTTGAAACAAAACAATCTGACGATATTTAAATGAAAAAAATAAATTATCATTATAAATAAGTATCTTATCTTAAACTCTTTAAACTTATTTTTAAAATATCTAATTTTTATTAACACGTTTTAAAATCAAAGAATTTCTTATCAAGCAAATGACTTGGGCGTACATTTGTTAAAGCGCGAATCATCGTATCTTTACGTCCTGGCATTTGTCTTTCTATATTTTTCAGCATTTCTTTCATTGCATTACGTTGTAATCCATCTTGACTACCGCAAAGATTACAAGGAATAATTGGAAATTGCATTTCTTGAGAAAATTTTTCCATATCTTCCTCAGCAGCATAAACAAGAGGACGTAATACAAAAAGATCTCCTTCATCATTTTTAAGTTTTCCAGGCATGGCAGCTAATCGGCCACCGTGAAACAAATTCATAAAAAATGTTTCTAAAACATCATCACGATGATGACCTAAAACTAATGCAGAACATCCCTCTTCACGTGCAATACGATAGAGATTACCACGTCGTAATCGAGAACAAAGTGAACAATATGTCTGCGACTCTGCCAATTTATCTGTAACAATGGAATAAGTATCCTGATATTCAATACGATATGGAATTTTATAAGAACTTAAAAAGTCTGGAAGAATATGCTTAGGAAATCCTGGGTGCCCTTGATCAAGATTACAGGCTAGAATTTCAACGGATAAAAGACCTCGCCACTTTAAGTCTAAAAGAAGCGCTAATAAACCATAAGAGTCTTTTCCACCCGATAAAGCAACAAGCCATTTTTTCCCTGTAGAGAGCATAGAAAAATCATCCAAAGCTTGTCGCATATGACGTAAAAGTCGTTTGCGCAATTTATTAAATTCTACGCTTGAAGGAGCAAAACGAAACATTGGATGACAATTATCTGCTTCGCTTATTAAAGGATCATCTCTCCCTTTGTTTTCTTCTATTGCCTGATATTCAACTGAAACATCATTCATAATACCATATCCTGCACAATAAACGGCTCGTTTTGCAAAGATAAAAACAAATATTAAAGCAAGCTTACATTTATGTTTTTTGAATTTATAAATTAGATACACAAAAAAGAAATGGAACTATACAAATTTATGACTATAAAACATAGCAATAAACTTAATATAGAACCATTTACAAAAAGAACTTAATTTTGAAGTTATCATAATAGAAGAGAGAAACAATTTCTCTTACAGAAAAATTATCGAGAATAAAATTCAACAACCAGATTAGGTTCCATTTGCACAGCATAAGGAACATCTGCAAAAGCAGGAATACGTGTAAAGGTTGCTTTCATCTGTTTATGATCTGCTTCAATATAATCAGGGACATCACGTTCTGCCAATTGCACTGATTCTAACACTAAAACAAGTTGTTTCGATTTTTCCCGAACCTCAATAACATCACCGGGTTTACAACGATAAGATTGAATGTTTGTGCGCCGCCCATTGACATTAACATGACCGTGATTGATAAATTGGCGAGAAGCAAAAATCGTAGGTACGAATTTTGCACGATAAACAACAGCATCCAAACGTGATTCTAACAGACCGATAAGATTTTCGCCAGTATCGCCCCGTCGACGAGCTGCCTCTTCGTAGGTTTTATGAAATTGTTTTTCTGAAATATCTCCATAAAACCCTTTCAATTTCTGTTTAGCGCGCAACTGAACCCCATAGTCAGAAAGTTTTCCTTTACGACGCTGTCCATGCTGACCTGGACCATAATCACGACGATTGACAGGAGATTTTGGACGCCCCCAAATATTTTCTCCCATACGACGGTCAATTTTATACTTTGTTGTTTCACGTTTACTCATCGCATTTCCTTATAAAATAAAACACGAGATCTTAAGACCCCAAGGAAACGCGCCCTCCTCTGCCTTTAAATACTAAAGACTGACAGAACACCTTAACATATCAATATGCAAAGTTATCCACGGGACACGTCAATTAATGCTATTTTCTTGAAAAAATAGCTAGATCATCATTATTGGTCTCGTAACCCAAAGTCAACTCCTTTCATGAGTTTTAAGCCAAATCCTTTAAACAAATTCTCCGTTAAAGAAGTGATATTTTTCGATGTCAACAACGCAAAATCTTGATATTTCTTTATATATTGATGGTGTATCTTTCCCGACAATGGTAATAAAGATCTGATATGTTTGGCGATCGCTTTCGCCGGATCAATCCACTCAACGGACCATAAAGCATGTTCACGAAAGAAATTAATCAAAAAAGGATAATGTGTGCAGGCTAAAACAATAACATCCGTATATTGTCCATTTTTTTCCACAAAACATGGCAAGATTTCTTTTCTTAACTCTTCTGAATCGATAGATTTTCCCCGTAAATAATCTTCAGCAAGTCCAGCCAGCTTTTTACTTCCCACAAGCTGAACATGACACTGTCCAGCAAAAGAGTTAATTAATTCATTTGTATAAGCACGTTTAACTGTTCCAGGAGTCGCTAATACGGAAATAAAACCAGATTTTGTTTGTTCAGCAGCTGATTTAATTGCAGGAACTGTTCCTACAAAAGGGACATGAGGAAAATTCTGTCGTAAATCTGCTATCATCAGTGTAGAAACAGTGTTGCAAGCAATTACACATAAAGCTGGATTGTAACGTGTTAAAAGATTTGTAAAAATCTTCAAAATACGCTCTTTCAAAATATTTTCTTTCCAATTTCCATAAGGAAATCCTGCATCATCAGCAACATAGATAAATTGCATGTCAGGGATAAGAATACGCGCCTCCCTGAACACTGTTAAACCACCAATACCGCTATCAAAAAAAAGAACAGGTCGTTCATCCATTAGTTTTCACACTTATTTTTAACTTTTTTACGATCACGCTCTTCCGGTGCTCTACTCCCCCGTGGATATTGTGGCGAAAAATGATCCAAAGAAGATATAATGCCTCGCAATAAACGAACCTCAGGTTCACTAAAGTTAGCGCGCGTAAAAACAGAGCGCAAATTTGCAAGCATTACTTCTTTACGTTCTGGTGGTCTAAAATACCCACGGATATTCAAAGCCTCTTCTAACTGAGATAAAAAACCATGGAATATTGTTTTATTTGCAGGTTCCATCTCTGCTGCACGAAATGCCGTATCGCTGACATTCTCTAAACCAGCTTTCATCCATTCGTAAGACATTAAAAGAACCGCTTGCGCAATATTAAGTGACGCAAAAGCAGGATTAACTGGAAAAGTAATAATTTCATCAACAAGGCTGATTTCATCATTTTCTAGTCCCCATCTCTCTCTTCCAAAGACAATCCCGGTCTTATGTCCGATACTTTCACGCTGACGTAATACGCTTGCTGCTTCGACAGCACTTTTTACAGTTTTAAATCCACATCTTTCACGTGCTGTTGTGGCAAAAACATAGTGTAAATCTGCAATTGAATCACGCAATGTGTTAAAAATCACAGCATTGTTAATGACATGATCAGCTTTACTCGCAGCAGCTATAGCTTTTTCATTTGGAAACATCTCTCGAGGATTGACTAATCGAAGCTTAGAAAGCCCAAAATTTGCCATTGCCCTTGCGACCATACCAATGTTTTCAGGAAGCTGCGGTTCAACTAAAATAATAATGGGACCATTTGTTAAATTTTCACGATTCCTATTCGTTCCTGCCATCAATTTTACCTAGTTTCACTTAAACTATCTCCCTCTCCACTATTTTTACGAAACCTTTTTCACAATACTCTAATGCTGTTTAATAATAACTTATAGATAATCTATCTTTTCATTCAAAGATAATAGTTTCTAAACCTAATAATAAATTTTAAAAGCCATTAAAGTGAACGATGGAATTTATAACAATTTATATAAGATATCGTAGCGTTTTTTACATCAATTTTATCTTTTTTAATAGGGAACAGCCCCTATAAATCATAATCTCAGTTGAATTATGAAATCATAAATCCTAAAAAAGGGATATGCACTTTATTCCCAAACTTTTTCCTGCAAAGCTTATCCGTCGTTATAAACGTTTCCTTGCGGATGTTCAACAAGATGATCAGCATGTCCTCACCGTGTCTGTACCTAATACAGGATCAATGCTTGGATTAACAGCTTTCAACACCAATATTTGGCTTTCTTATCATAACAACATCAAACGAAAATATGCCTATCAATTAGAAATTATTGAAGCCGATAATACTTTGGTTGGTATTAATACTTCTTTACCCAATAAACTTGCGTTAGAAGCAATTCAAAACGGATTACTACCAGAATTAAATGGATATAAAACAATTTTAAAAGAACAACGCTATGGGACACAATCACGAATTGACTTTCTTTTACGTGATGACATTCTTCCTGATTGTTACCTAGAAGTCAAAAATGTTCATTTTATTCGTCAGAAAGGATTAGCAGAATTTCCTGATAGCGAAACAAAACGTGGTGCACGTCACCTTGATGAGCTCATAGGAGTTGTACAACAAGGAAAACGAGCTGCTATGCTTTATATTATTCAACGAGAAGATTGCTCAGCTTTTACAATTTGTCATGATCTTGATCCACTCTATGGACGTAAGTTTGATTTAGCATTAAAATCAGGAGTAGAATGTTATGCTGTAAAGTGTCATGTAAGTGTAGAAGGCATTTTTCCGATTCAGAGAGTAAAAATAGAAAATAGAAGAAACAATGACTGAGTATATCGAATATAATAAAATCCCTTTAAAATTTAATGGAAAAATCCGCATTTTCGATGATTATGCTTTTGCTAAAATGCGTGAAGTTGGTCGTATTGCTGCAGAATGCCTTGATGCGCTTACAGATATTATTAAGCCGGGCGTTACTACGCAAGAAATAGATGATTTTGTATTTATTTTTGGAGCTAAGCGAGGAGCACTTCCTGCTGATCTAAATTATCATGGATACAGCCATTCATGCTGTACATCTATCAATCACGTTGTCTGCCATGGCATTCCCAATAAAAGACCTTTGCAAGAAGGTGATATTGTAAATGTTGATGTAACCTTTATCCTTGATGGTTGGCATGGGGATTCAAGCCGAATGTATCCTGTTGGAAAAATTAGGCGTGCCGCAGAACGCTTGCTAAAAATAACCTATGAAAGTCTTATGCAAGGAATCGCTGTCGTTAAGCCTGGAGCAACGACAGGTGATATTGGGGCAGCCATTCAACAGTATGCAGAATCTGAACGCTGTTCAATTGTGAGAGATTTTTGCGGACATGGTATCGGCCAGCTTTTTCATGATGCTCCCAATATTCTCCATTATGGAAATCCTGGAGAAGGAGTTGAATTAAAACAAGGTATGATGTTTACAATTGAGCCTATGATTAACCTTGGTAAACCACAAGTTAAGATTTTATCTGACGGTTGGACTGCTGTTACCCGTGACCGCTCTCTGACAGCACAATATGAACATACAATTGGTGTTACAAATGAAGGGTATGAAATATTTACACAATCTCCTAAAAATATTTTTTATATTCCAAATTCCCATACCTAACGCAATGTAGAGATGTTATGGCTAAAAAATTAAATCAAAAGGAAGATACTCAAAGTAATCACTTTGCATTAACATCGAGTTCTCCACTCACCCCAGTATCAGAAAGAAAAAGTGAAGAGCCTCAGAAAAACGCACAGCTTCATAAACATTATCAAGGCCATCGTGAACGTCTTCGGAAGCGCTATTTAAAGTCAAAAGGAAATGCAATTGAAGATTATGAATATCTTGAATTATTGCTTTTTCGCACAATACCCCGTGCAAACACAAAACCCATAGCTAAAAATTTGATAGCGCGTTTTGGTTCATTAGCTGATGTGTTGGGAGCGGATATTCACCGACTTCAAGAAATTCCAGGATGTGGTCCCGCCACTGCAGTTGATTTAAAAATTATTTCAGATGTTGCTGGACGTCTTGCTCGTGCGCAATTGTTTAAGCGCGATATTTTTTCATCATGGGATAAAGTGTTAGCGTATTGTAAAGCTGTTATGGCTCACGAAACACGTGAACAGTTTCGTATTTTGTTTCTTGATAAGAAAAACGGCTTACTTGCTGATGAGGTGCAACAAACTGGAACCATTGATCATACCCCTGTTTATCCTC
The DNA here is from genome assembly GCF_042195725.1 of Bartonella sp. AP65SXKL. Lineage (NCBI taxonomy): Bacteria > Pseudomonadati > Pseudomonadota > Alphaproteobacteria > Hyphomicrobiales > Bartonellaceae > Bartonella > Bartonella sp. AP65SXKL. The sequence continues at coordinate 133,501 of NZ_JBHIOW010000003.1, read as the reverse complement.
GTGAAGTTATTTCTCGAGCTTTAGAGTTATCCGCATCAGGACTTATCTTAGTCCACAATCACCCTTCTGGCGATTCCACCCCCTCTAATGCAGATATAACAATGACATATAGATTAAAAGATGCAGCAAATGCATTAGGCATTATTATCCATGACCATCTTATTATTGCACGAAATAACCATACGAGTTTTAAAGCGTTAAAACTTATATAAATCTTATGGGATAAAAAAGACTTCATTCAACTATGAATAACGAATCAATTTTCTAAATCAATATCTAATATAGCCATTGAGAAATTATAGGAGAGCTCATCTTCATCTTCATCTCGATAGATAATGCCTAAAAACTCATCTCCCATATAAACCTCACAAGAATCACTCTTTTTAGGCCGTGCTCTGACTTGCAATGCTGAGTTTTGGAATATATTTCTAAAATAATTATCAAGTTTTTTTATTTCATCAGCATTCACTATGCTCTCCTGTTTTTTTGAAACGATTAAAATAATTGCGTGTCGTGCAAATAAGACACTCTTATGATTCTGTAAAGTCAGTAAAAAAGCATAATCTGAATATTTACTTAATATTACATATATTCACAACGTTCTTTATACATTCATAAAGAACGTTTACAAAAGGAGTCTATCATTATTAAATATACCCGTATAGATTAAAAAATGGCAAAAAAAAACTGTATATTTTTAATAATTTTACTTTATCTCCAATTTTAGCATCTGTATTTAAAATGCATATTCGTAAGAATAAATTGATCAATAATTTATAATTTTGTTTATTTTATAAAAAATACAAATAAAAATATTTTTTTATTTAAAACTACATTTTTTAGCAAAAAATATTTATTACATCATTCGAAAATAATTCTTTTTAATAACCTTTAAAGTATAATTATCTAATCTTAGAAGAATTACCTCTCTGGAAAATATACAAAATAAGCTAATAAGAGTTTATTTTTCTTTTCATTTTTTATAAAAACTTACGTCATAACAGAAAGATTTTTTAATAAGCTTTTTTCAATTTATACGAAATAAAAATATTGGGTATTTCTGTAAATTCTAAAAGCTATGAAGAGTTCTTATTTTATAGGATAACGAGAAAGAAAATCGATAACGCCTTTTTTATAAACTTTATCGCCTACAGCAAGCATATGATCTCGATCAGGAATTGATAAAGCTTCACCACAAGGCAACAAGGCTGCCAATGGCTCTGCATCACCGCCAATTTCATCTAATGAACCAACGGCAACAAGTGCTGGTTGTTTGATTTTGTAAACTTCAGACGCCGTTAACTCCTGTTTTGATGTAATGATACAAGCAGCAAGAGCACGCCTATCGCTTTTCGTTTGATCTGCAAATTTACGGAACATTAAACCGCGCGTATTGGTAATAGTGGAAATATCTTCTGCTAAAAGGGCCTCAGCAACGGGCTCCCAATTTCCTGCTCCCGTCACCATACCAATACCTAAACCACCAAAAATAACACTGTGTACATATGTTGGATGCAAAAGAGCCATGAAAGCACTAATACGAGCCCCCATAGAATATCCCATAACATGGGCTTTAGATAACTCTAAATGCTGCAGTAACTTTACTGCGTCGCCAGCCATAGCTTGAGGTGTATAAAAGATAGGATCATAACTTTTAACTGAATCTCCGTGACCGCGATTATCAAGAGCAATAACACGATATCCTGCTTCCGTGAGAATACGAAACCAACCTGTTGCATACCAATTCACCCGTGCAGAAGATCCAAAACCATGGATCAACAAAACAGGAGCGCCTTGTCCTTCTTCTCGATAAGCAAATCGCAAACCATTATATTCAAAAAAACGAATATCTTCAGCGGTCATTTTTTATTGCACTTTCCACAAAGTACAGGATGAATAACACGTTGTCCTTTTTGTATCTGTTTTTCAGAAACTTCACCAGCATTAATTTCAAGTGCAAAAGCTGCAGGAACTTCTGATGAAATGGTATTTGTTGAAAATGGAGAAGTATTTTCAATAATCGATACAATAATTCCCTCAGAGTTTAAGAAAATCATATCTAAAGGTAAAGGCGTATTTGCCATCCACATAAAAATTTTCTGCTCATCTCCCGATGGATAACTTTTTAGCTGCTTAAAGAGCATTGCACGATCGCGTGGAAAATCAGTTCGATACATTAAACCAGCTGCCGCTTGAGATGGCGTAAAAGCAATCTCTACCTTATAAAAAACCGGACCTTGCTTTGTATGTATTTCTAAAGGAATCGGATGCACAGGAATCTCTATGGGCTCCTTTGCTACAACAACACGCATATCTAACATAAAAAGCATCACCAATAAAACAATATACCCCTTTTTAAAAGGCTTTAACATTCTTGTCTCCACCACAGAAAAATTTTAAATTTTGTTTCTAAAATAAAAAGTACCAGAGTTTAAAAGTCAAAAAAAAGAGGATTGCTTCCTTGTTATTTTCTAGTTTTTTTCAACGTAATATGCGAAATTTTCTTCATTTGGTTTATGGATTAACGAGAGCCATATTTTCTTTAAAAATCTACCTCTATAGCAATTTACGGAATAACCATCTTTAAAAATATAGAAAACACACTGATTTCACTCGTGAAATTCAATGCGTAGCTAAAGGAATGCCTATGTCCGGATAAATCTCTGCTGTCATTAAACCTTTTTCTCCTTTACCAAAACGTACAAGAACAACTTGGCCGGAACGAAGCTCTGCTAAACCAAAACGGCGCAATGTTTCCATATGAATAAAAATATCTTCTGTTCCTTGCCCTCGGCTAAGAAAACCGTATCCTTTGTCACGATTAAACCATTTAACAATTGCTCGTTCTAGTCCACTTTCTGGAGTAACAACAACATGGGTACGGGCAGGAACTTCTGATGGATGAATTGCTGAAGAACAATCTATGGATTTCACCTGAACGCACTTTAACCCTCGTTCAGTTTTTTCCACAGCACAAATGACTTTAGCTCCCTCTAAAGCTGTTTGAAAACCATCCCTTCGCATTACCGTAACATGCAATAATATATCTGGAAAATGAGGTAAATCAGGTACAATAAATCCATACCCCTTACTACCATCAAACCACTTAATGACACCACTGATTTCGATAATCTCCCCACAAGCACCTATACTATCCTCAGATGGGGAACAATCCTTTAATGCATCCTTACTCGTCATAATAACGTGATCCTGTAGCTTGTAAATTGTACGATATTGATTCTCTAGGTTTAAGTAAACATTGCTCTTGTATCAACACGCAAGCCCCAAGATAAGATTTCCCCACATTGTCGTATCTTCTATGTTAATGTCAGAGAATATCAACATGAATATTTATAAAACTATTTGATTGTACACTTTACATACCTTACAAGGAGTGCCCTACAAAAGAGGTCATATAAAAGTTTTTTTACATAATGATATTTTGATTAATGTGTAACTTGCATGATGAAGAAGTTCAATATAAGGTGAAAAAACGACAATTCAATTAAGGAAAATGCGCAATGCAATTGAAGAAAATCCTTACGATAATCGCAGCATTTATGGCATTTACAGCAAATGTTTATGCGAGTGAACCTATTAAGATTGGTGTTTATCTTCCATTAAGTGGTCAAAATGCATTTGGAGGTCAGCTTGAAATTAGAGGTATAGAATTAGCCCATAAAAAAGTTCCAGAAATTTTAGGACGTAAAGTAGAACTTGTTATTATTGATAATAAGTCTGATAAAGTAGAAGCGGCTAATGCTGTTATGCGTTTAACAGCAAGTGAAAAAGTGAGTGGAATCATTGGTAGCTATGGTTCTTCGCTCTCGTTAGCAGGTGGTGAAATATCTGAAAAGGCAAAGACTCCAACCATTGCAACGTCCTCAACAAGTCCCCTTGTTACACAGGGTAAAAAATATTACTTTCGTGCTTGCTTTATTGATTCCTATCAAGGAGTAGGAATCGCAACTTATGTAAGCCAAACTTTACACGCAAAAAAGGCTGCTATCCTTAAAGATATTTCAAGCGATTATGCTATTGGTCTTGCAAGTTATTTTACGCGTGCTTTCAAAAAATTAGGTGGTGAAGTTATCTCAAATTTAAATTATAATTCTGGAGATCAGGACTTTTCAGCTGTTCTCACGCAAATTATCGCCCAGAAACCTGATATCTTATTCATTCCATCTTACTTTTCTGAAGGTGCTATCATCATGAAACAAGCACGAGAATTAGGGGCTAAGTTTCAAATTATGGGTGGAGATGCTATGGATAATCCAGAAACCATTACGATTGCAGGAAAAGCTGCAGAAGGTTTCTTACATACGACACTTCCCTATAGTGAGGATATGCCAAATATGTCAGTAGCTGCGCAAGAATTCACAAAAGAATGGAAAAAAGCTTACCCAGACAAAGAGCCAAATATCAATTCTGTTTTGGGATACACGAGTTATATGATGTTCATGAAGGCTATTGAAAATGCTGGTAGCACTGATCGTGAAAAAATTACTATCGCACTTAGCCAATTAAAAGATTTTCCTACCCCCTTTGGGGATATGTCAATGGATGAAAATCATAACCCTAAAATTCCTATTGGTATCATTAAAATACAGGATGGAAAACGTGTTTATTTAGAAGAAGTTAAACCTGCTTTTTAATTAAAAAGTTTTACTTACTAAAATGCAAGAATTGGTTGAGGATTTTTTTCTCAACCAAATTTAGAAATTTCTTATTGTCCTATGTAAATTAACAAATGTGGAAGGATGAGAGATGAGCACTGAAATGTTCATCCAGTACTTTTTTAATGCACTGGCATTGGGATCTCTTTATGGGCTTATTGCTATTGGCTACACCATGGTCTACGGTATACTGAGACTCATTAATTTTGCTCACGGTGATATCTTTATGCTGGGAGCATATTTTGTTTTCTTTTCCACAATTGGCTTTATGCCTGCTTGGGCAGCTTTTCTTCTTTTGTTCCTTGCTGCTCTTGTTTATTATTCGGTCTTTATAGGCTTTAAAAGGCGTCCTCCAATTTATTGGATTGCTGCTTTTTTAATTCTTGCGCTAGGATTTGTTTATTATTTTAAAATTTCCCCGCAAGACTTTACACCGATTTGGGTTTTAGCTCTTTGTTTTTCCATTTTTATTACAAGTGCTGTGGGTGTTGCTGTTGATCAATTTGCTTATAAACCTCTACGCCATGCTCCGCGTATTTCGGCACTTATCGGTGCAATTGGTGTTTCTTTTTTTATTGAAAATCTTGCTACTGTACTCTTTAGTGGTGTTCCGAAAGGTGTACAACAGCCAGACTTTCTTGTAACACCATTTTTATGGCATCTAGGATCAGGAGCAGATGGTATCATCAGAATTGCTCCCATGTCTCTGATCGTTCCCTTTGTGTCATTAATTCTTATTTTATTACTATTATGGATTATCCATAAAACAAAACCGGGTCTTGCTATGCGCGCAATCTCCCATGATATTGAAACAACACGTTTGATGGGTGTGTCTGTCAATAAAGTTATTGCGTTTACATTTGGAATAGGCTCAGCTCTTGCCGCCATAGCAGGCATTATGTGGTCTTTACGTTATCCTCAAATTCAGCCTTATATGGGTGTTCTTCCTGGTCTCAAAGCATTTATTGCTGCTGTTATCGGAGGTATTGGTTCGATACCAGGAGCAATGTTGGGAGGATTGTTATTAGGGTTTATTGAAATTATGATTATCGCATTTTTCCCCGCGCTATCTGGATATCGAGATGCCTTCGCTTTCATTTTATTGATTCTGATTCTATTGATATTGCCCACAGGATTAATGGGTAAAAGAAATCAGGAGAAAATCTAATGGCAAAGTCAGCGACAACTGTTTTATCGTGTATAAGTGTTTTAGTTCTCATAGGTTTTTTATTTTATGCTGATAGCCATTTTAATGACTATACGCTTCGTATCATCAATCTGATTGCTATTAATGCGATATTGGCAATTTCGCTTAATTTGATTTACGGTTTCACAGGTATGTTTTCTCTTGGACATGCTGGATTTATGGCTATTGGTGCTTATGTTTGCGCAATTTTACTTCTTTCCCCTGAACAAAAAGAAATGATGTGGATTCTTGAGCCTATTGCTGAACCATTATATCATTTGCAGTTACCTTTTTTTATCGCTGTTGTCGTAAGTGGTTTGTGTGCTGCTGTTGTAGGTTTATTAATTGCTTTACCAATATTGCGTCTTGGTGGCGATTATCTTGGAATTGCAACATTAGGTTTTGCGGAAATTATTCGCATTGTCATTACGAACGCAACATCGCTCACAAATGGCTCTTTGGGAATCAAAGGAATACCTCAAAATGCAACATTATGGTGGAACTATGGTTGGCTAGCATTTACAGTTCTCTTTATTGTCCTCTTACTGCAGAGTAATACTGGTAACGTATTACGTGCTATTCGTGATGATGAAATAGCTGCGAAAACTATGGGAATTAATGCTTTTTTCTACCGTAGTTTTTCCTTTACTGTTGGAGCATTTTTTGCAGGTATAGGTGGCGCATTAATGGCGGCTCTTATTTCAACCATTGATCCAAAAATGTTTAATTTTCTTCTGACTTTTAATATTTTAATGATTGTTGTTGCTGGTGGTCTCGGTTCAATTACAGGGAGCATTATTGGCAGCATTATTATTACAGTCATGCTTGAATGGCTTCGTATTATTGAAAGTCCATTTGACTTAGGTTTTATACATATTCCAGAAACCCCAGGGCTTCGTATGGTTGTTTTTTCTCTTTTATTGCTGGTAATTATCTTGTTTTGGAGAAAAGGGTTAATGGGACAACGAGAATTTTCATGGAATGGAATTTATAGCTTTTTGACACGCAAAAAGCTTTCTAATACTGAGGGAAAGCTATGAACGACAATATCCTTTCACTCAATAATATTGTAATGCGTTTTGGCGGATTAGTTGCTGTAAATAATGTTAATATGGCAATTAAACGAAGAAGTATTACTGGATTAATTGGTCCCAATGGTGCTGGAAAAACAACAGTTTTCAATATGATTTCTGGATTTTATGCTCCTACAAGCGGCATCATTCTTTTTGATGAGAAAAAAATTTCTGGAGCGTCTCCTTATATTATCTGTAGAAGCCATATTGCCAGAACATTTCAAAATATTCGTCTTTTCTCAGGGTTAACGGTTTTGCAGAATGTTATGGTAGGAGCGCATGTTCGACAAAAATATCCTTGGTTTTCTTCAGCTCTCTTTTTTTCAAAAGCAATAAAAGAAAAGAAGGAAGTTTATAAAAATTCCTTGGAGCTCCTTGAACAGCTACAACTTGATCATCTTGCCAATCAATCGGCAACAGCTTTACCTTATGGTGTGCAACGACGTCTAGAAATTGCACGTGCGTTAGCCACAAAGCCCAAATTGCTTCTTCTTGATGAACCTGTTGCTGGCATGAATCCACAAGAAAGTGAAGATCTTAGAAAATTCATAGCAAAAGTGCAAAAAGACTTTGATCTTACAATTCTTCTTATTGAGCACGATATGAAAGTGGTTATGGGGCTTTGCCAACATATTTTGGTTATGGAATATGGCTGTTGCATTGCCAGTGGTACACCAGATGAAATTCGTAATAACCCTAAAGTTATTGAAGCTTATCTTGGCGGAGATGTTTATGGATATTCTTAAAATAAAAAATCTTTACGTTCATTATGGCGCCATTAAAGCTGTCCAAAATCTTTCTATGTCCATAAAGCGGGGCAGTATTGTCACTTTAATTGGAGCCAATGGTGCAGGAAAAAGCAGTATTGTACGTTCTATTACAGGGCTTAATCGCTCTGTTTATGGAGAAATTACCTATAATGGCAAATCTATTATTAAAAAATCACCAGAAGAGATTTTGCGATTAGGGATTGCTCTAAGTCCTGAAGGACGACGTATCATGCCCCATCTCACTGTTTTAGAGAATCTTCATCTAGGTGCTTATATTCGTCACGATAAGCAGGGAATTTCCCGTGATATTGAATGGATATTTGACCTTTTTCCGCGCCTACGTGAAAGAGCAAAACAGTTGGGAGGAACAATGTCAGGTGGTGAACAACAGATGGTTGCTGTGGGCCGTGCACTCATGAGCAATCCTGATATGGTCATATTAGATGAACCCTCGTTGGGGTTAGCACCACTTCTCGTTCGAGAAATTTTTTCTATTATTCGAAAAATTAATGATATGGGAAAAACTGTTCTTCTTATTGAACAAAATGCATTTGCTGCACTTTCCATAGCTGACTATGCTTATATTTTAGAGGTAGGACATATTTTATTTCACGGTGAAGGAAAAACTATGCTCTCTGATTCGCGTGTTAAAGAAGCCTATCTTGGTGGATAAAGACTACGAATTAAGGAAATAGAGCTCATTCCCTCCACCTTTAAAAAAAGCATTTCTCATTAAGGATGAGAAATGCTCCTTTGTGAATTTTGACTATTACATCCACCATTTTTCTGCACTGAATATTCCTGCTTCTTGTTCAATAATATGCGCTATCTGAAAAATGACTTCTTCAGAAAAAGGTTTACCAATCAATTGCAATCCTAGAGGTAAACCATTTGATGACAGACCAGCAGGAACAGAAATTCCTGGTAAACCAGCCATATTGACTGGTACCGTAAAAATATCATTAAGATACATTGCTACAGCATCAGTTTTTATTTTTTCATCAGCAATACCAAAAGCAGGTGTTGGTGTTGCTGGTGTCAAAATAGCATCAATGCCTGAAGCAAAACATTGATCAAAATCACGTTTTACGAGTGTTCTTACTTTTTGAGCTCTTAGATAACAGGCATCATAATAACCAGATGAAAGGACATAAGTTCCCACCAAAATACGCCGCTTGACTTCATCACCAAAACCAACAGAACGCGTATTTTCATACATCTCAATGATGTCTTTCCCAGGCATGCGCAAACCAAAACGCACACCATCATAACGCGCTAAATTAGAAGAGGCTTCTGCAGGAGCTATAATGTAATAAGAAGGTAGAGCATATTTTGTATGGGGCAAAGAAATATCTTTAATCTCAGCACCTGCTTCTTTTAACCAATTTATTCCTTTTTGCCAAAGCTCAATAATTTCTGGAGACATTCCATCCACATGATATTCTTTTGGAATACCGATTTTCATTCCTTTGATTGATTGACCAAGATAACTTTCATAATCAGGAACTGGTAAATTGACGGAAGTAGAATCTTTTTCATCAAAAGAGGCCATTGATCTGAGTAAGATAGCACAATCACGAACATCTCTAGCAACAGGTCCAGCTTGATCAAGAGATGAAGCAAACGCGACAACGCCCCATCGCGAACAACGTCCATAAGTTGGCTTTATTCCCACAGTTCCAGTAAAAGCTGCTGGTTGACGTATTGAGCCACCTGTATCGGTTGCAGTTGCACCAGCACAAATTTGTGCAGCAACAGCGGCTGCGGATCCTCCCGAAGAACCACCGGGTACGAGTTTTTCATTTGAGCCTTTTTTTCTCCATGGACTAATAACGGGACCATAATATGATGTTTCGTTGGATGAGCCCATAGCAAACTCATCCATATTAAGTTTTCCTAACATCACAGCACCATCTTGCCATAAATTAGCCGTGACAGTTGATTCATAGTGCGGTTTAAAACCATCAAGGATATTTGAACAGGCTTGAGTATGAACACCATAGGTTGCAAAAAGATCTTTAATCCCCAAGGGAATTCCTTCCAAAAGCCCTCCCTGCCCTTTCGCTAAGCGACTGTCTGATTCAGCAGCCATTTTCATTGCCTGTTCTGCTGTTATTGTTACATAAGCATTCAAAGTTGGATTCGCCAACTCTATTGCTTGTAAATAAGCTTCCGTTAATTCTGTTGCTTTGAGATTTTTCTTTGTTAGAGCATCACGAGCTTGCGCAATTGTGAGAGTTGTTAAATCAGTCATATTGGTTCTCAAATTTCAAAAATATAAAAAGTTACTCAACAATTTTTGAGACAAGAAAAAAATTTTCTTCTGTAACAGGGGCATTGGCTACAATATCTGCTGCTTTATCGCCATCTGTAACACTATCTTCACGCATTCGTAGAGTCATCGGCATCACAGATGTTAATGGCTCAACCCCACTGACATCAACTTCATTCAATTGCTCTACAAAACCTAAAATAGCATTGAATTTTTTTGTCACAGGTTCTATCTCATCATCGTGGAGGGCAATCCTTGCTAAATGTGCTATCCGCTTGACTGTCTCTTGATCAACAGACATACTCTTTACGCCTTTCTGCTTTTTTGTTTATTTATTTGATCTTTATTCTGGCTATACAAGGGTGCACTTGTAAGTGCAAGAATATTAGATAACATGAATAAAGAATATAACTATAGATCTGAAACATTAAAAAACGTATTATACCTTTATGACTGTTATTAATATAGATGAAGTTATAAAACATCTTTTGCCTAGACAAACAATAGCAGGCTTAGATTTAGGGACAAAAACTATCGGAATTGCGATTTCTGATATGGGGCTGACTGTCTCAAATCCGCGTCCTGTACTACAGCGAAAAAAATTTACAGAAGATGCTTACACACTTATTAAAATTTTTGACCGTGAAAATGTAGGCGTTATTATCATTGGCTTACCTCTTAACATGAATGGAAGCAGTGGCTCTCGTGTTCAAGCAACCAGAGCTTTTGTGAGCAATATGAAAGCTTATACAAAAATTCCATTTGTTTTTTGGGACGAACGTTTATCAACAATTGCTGCGGAACGGTCTCTTTTAGAAATGAATGTATCGCGCGCTAAAAGAGCAAGCCGTATTGATTCGGCAGCCGCCGCTTTTATATTGCAAGGTGCTCTCAATAGAATTCAAAACTTTCATCATATGGAAGGATAGAGGACATTGAGCAAATGCCCTGCATTATATCGTGCAATGAGCATCCCGTAAGAAGATCTCCATTGTCCCCCAAGGCGGCTTTCCATATAGGCATTCGCAACATGTTCTATGTCTGTAGAACGTAATGCTGCTGCTGCTGCTGCATAAGCTACTTGTTCAACAAAAAATCTTCCTGCACCTTCATTTGCTGATGCCATATCACCTGCTGACTTAATAATTTCAATTGCTCGGGGTCCCGCTGGTCCAATATCAAGAGCAATTTTTTCCAACAATTTCTGAAACAATCCCGGTGCTTTTTCAGCAATAAGAATGGCATCCTTTACCAATTGATTAGCAGAACTATTTCTCACAATTCGCGCAGGCCCATTATGCAACATTTGTGATAATGGATTATTCTCTATAAAACTTTCAATACCAAGTTGTGCAATAATTTCACCAATAATAGGCACAACCAATTGACTTACATGATAAGCAATAATAGGTGTCATAATGCGGGCAAAAGCTGCTTCAGAACGGTCATTTGCTGCATTGTCAAATGCTCTTGCTAAACGCAAAACCAATGCTTGTGAGGCAGCTATATCTAATGCAATATCTGCAAAAATACGTTCTGTCAGTGGAGGTAAAGGCTGATTGGGCATTTTTTTCCGGAAAAAATCCATACCAAATTGAAGAGCAGCTCGTAAAACACCTGCCGACATGACAGATTGATCGAAACGCATCATCGTCTCGATATCTTTAATAACTTTAAGCCCTTCTCCAGCATTTCCCAAAAGCCAGCCATAACTGCCTTGGAAGTCGACAACCCCCTCTGGTGTTAACAGTTCTCCAGAACGCTGAATTAAATGACGAATCGATATAGATCCATTTAATGCACCATTTTCTTGTATGCGTGGAATAAAAAAACAACTTAAATGACCATCTAAATCTGCACTAACAAGATATCCGTCAGCGGTAGGATTAATAACGTTGGTTTTTACAACATTTAAACGATATAGATCACGTTCCATACTTTCATCGAAAGAAATTTTCTTAACACTTGGAAAATTGAAAGCGTATTTTTCAATATCGTCAAATGCACAAGTTAGAGAAGCTGCCTTTTTATGATGAATAGGCTTTGATGAGGAATCATATTGGCGTGATAAAAGTACATTTTGCCATCTTTTGAAGAGCTCAATATCACTAATTAAAACAGCAATAGCTGCACTCGTTATGATAACTTCATTCAAATGTCCTGTTTCTAAACCAGCAGATAAAGCTAAACGAATCGCACGCGCTTGATAGCGTACTCCATTTTCTGAGCTCGCATTTTCCCAAAGTGAGGTAACCAAACCTGCTTGTCTAGAATATTGTTGAAGAGCTTGATAGGAAGAATGGATCTCTAATTTTTCCGTTGGTTGCCCCCATTCATCATTATAGCATAATAAAGGCTTATAATGATTCGCTAAGCAAGAAAGTTTCCATGCTTCTCGACTCGCGGCAAAATCCCCTATTTCTTCAAAACTTGCTAACAAAAACTTAGGCAAAGTAGAAGCAATACGAAACATAAGCGTATCGCTAAGAAATGTATTTTTTCGACGAGTATTTTGCGCAGATACAGCACTCATAGGTATATTCCTACATTCAAATCATTCATATCATAGACTATTTGTCTTTTTAGAGTTAAGAAACATTTATCATATTCAAACAAATGCTTGTTTAACCTGTTTAGAGAGAGATAAAGAAGAATGCTATGATGCAAGATAATTTTTTCCCACTTTTCCCTCATCAACATCTTTTAGCTATTAAAGATCTGAGTGTACAAGATCTTAATACATTGCTTGATCGTGCAGAAGCAAATATTATCCTTTCTAACAAAATTGATAAAATAAAATCTACTTTGCATGGACGGACTCAAATTAATCTCTTTTTTGAAGCCTCTACGCGAACACAATCTTCTTTTGAATTAGCGGGTAAAAGGCTAGGTGCACACGTGATGAGTCTTGCGATCGGCAACTCATCTGTAAAAAAGGGAGAAACATTACTTGATACTGCTACAACTCTCAATGCGATGAAGCCAGATATACTGGTTTTTCGCCATAACAGTGCAGGAGCGGCAGCTTTATTAGCGCAAAAAGTTGATTGTTGTGTTATTAATGCAGGTGATGGTGCTCATGAACATCCAACCCAAGCTTTATTAGATGCTCTAACCATTAAAAGGGCAAAAGGTCGTATTGAAGGATTAACTGTTGCGATTTGCGGAGATATCTTACACTCACGTGTTGCCCGTTCCAATATCCTGTGTCTCAATGCTTTGGGTGCTCGTGTTCGTGCTGTTGCTCCCTCAACACTCTTACCCGCAGAAATCGCTCATATGAGTGTTGAGGTTTTTAACACGATGAAAGAAGGTCTTAAAAATGCTGACGTTATCATGATGTTGCGCTTACAGCATGAACGGATGACAGGCTCTTTTATTCCTTCTACGCGTGAATATTTCCATTATTTTGGCTTACATAAAGAAAATTTAGCCTATGCCAAAAATGATTCTATTATTCTGCACCCTGGTCCAATAAACCGTGGTGTAGAGATTGCATCCGATATAGCAGATGGACCACAAAGTATGATTCATACGCAAGTAGAAATGGGAATTGCAGTGCGTATGGCTGTCATGGAGGCTCTATTAGATTCACGCGCAAAGATCAGTGGAGAAAAAAAATGATAAAACCAGTTGTTTTTCAAAATGCTCGTATTATTGATCCTTCGCGCGCAATCGATGAAATTGGTACAGTTATTGTTGAAAATGGACGAATTATAGCCGCTGGAAAAGAAGCTCTGAATCAGGGATTCCCTGAAGAAGCAGAAGTTATTAACGCACAAAACAAAGCAATTCTCCCTGGACTTGTTGATGCGCGCGTTTTTGTTGAAGAATTAGGGAATGAACATTGTGAAACAATTACATCAGCAAGTTACGCGGCCGCAGCAGGTGGTATTACTTCCTTTCTTATGATGCCAAACACGCATCCAGTTATTGATAATGTAGCACTCGTTAAATTTATTACGCATACAGCACAGGAAATCTCATTGGTCAATATTTATCCCGTTGCTTCAATCACACAAGGTTTCAACGGACAAGAAATAACCGAATTTGGTTTGCTCAAAGATGCTGGAGCCGTTGCCTTTAGTGAAGGAAAAAAAACACTTCAAAATTCATCTGTTATGCGGCGTGCAATGACTTATGCACGCGATTTTGATGTTCCATTGATGCATGAAACGCAAGATAAAGATCTTACAGGGCAAGGTGTGATGAATGAAGGACTGCTTGCCAGTTGGCTTGGTCTTTCTGGCATTCCTCGCGAAGCAGAAGTTATCCCACTTGAAAGAGATCTACGTTTAGCAGCATTAACGCAAACACGCTATCATGCCGCTCAAATATCGACAGCACTCTCTGCTGATGCACTTCGTTTAGGTAAAAAACGCAGTGAGAAAATTTCAGCGGGTGTATCTATTAATCATTTATCTTTCAATGAAAATGACATTGGACAATATCGCACTTCTTTTCGCTTAATGCCCCCATTGCGTACAGAAGAAGACCGTGTAGCAATGATTGAAGCAATAAAGGATGGGATTATAGATGTTATTGTCTCTTCTCATGATCCTCAGAGTATCGACACAAAACATTTACCATTTAATGACGCGGCAATTGGCGCTATTGGTATGGAGACCTTATTGAGCGCAGCCTTACGTCTTTATCATAATGAGAGCCTATCTCTTCTACGGATAACGGAACTTTTGTCAACGGCGCCTGCAAAGCTCTTTGGACTCAATGCAGGAACACTCAAAAAAGGGGCTCATGCAGACCTTATTGTGGTTGATCTTGAAGAACCATGGGTTGTTTCGAAAGAGAAGCTCTATTCACGTTCAAAAAATACCCCTTTTGATAATGCACGTTTTCAAGGACGTGTGCTCCAGACCTTTGTGAAAGGGAAATCCGTTTTTAAACTTGATCAACAAACTTAATGAGATTCTTAATGAATGAAGCAGAAATATTTTTTCAGTCCACTCCATGGTTTATTTTCCTCATATCTTATCTCATTGGCTCGATTCCATTTGGTCTTCTTTTTACGAGATTGTTCAAAATTGGTGATATAAGAACAATCGGTTCCGGCAATATTGGAGCAACAAATGTTTTACGAACAGGAAATAAAAAGCTTGCTGCTCTAACACTTCTTTGTGATATGTTAAAAGGAACTATCGTTGTTTTGATTATAAAGTTTTTTAGTAATCCGCTAGACAATAGTATACTTGTTTCTCTAGCGGGTTTTTTTACTTTCTTAGGACATCTTTTCCCCGTATGGCTTAAATTTAAAGGTGGCAAAGGTGTTGCTACCTATCTAGGGGTCTGTTTAGGAATCTATTGGCCCGCAGCAATTATTTTTATTATTGTATGGAGTGCGATTTTTCTTCTCATGCGTTATTCTTCATTATCTGCGCTTATTGCTGTTACGATCACACCGATATTTGTTTTTTATTTTTCCGCTTCTTATTTCTATTGTATGCTGATTGTGATGAGCGTATTTGTGTTTATAAAACATTCTGCAAATATCAGTAGATTATTAATTGGGGAAGAAAGTAAGATTGGTACGCAACACGGAGATAAATAAAGGAATCCTGCTTACTGATCGTCAACGTCTAAGCTGGTTACGGTTATTGCGCAGTGAAAATATTGGAGCTGTTAGTTTTCGCAATCTCATTGATCATTATAAAACAGCAGAAAATGCTCTGGCAGCGCTGCCAGAGCTTAGTAGAAAAGGTGGTGGTTCTGTATCTATAAAAATAGCAAGCTTAGAAGATGCAGAAAAAGAAATGCAAGAAGCTGAAAGATTAGGTGTCCGGTTTATTGGTATGGGCGAACCAGATTATCCAGCTTTTCTTAAGGTTACAGAAGCCCCCCCGCCGCTTATTGCTATCAAAGGTAATGTTTCAATTTTTCAAAAAACTTCTATTGGAATTATAGGTTCTCGAAATGCTTCAGCTGCGGGAAAAAAGCTTACAGCTCAATTTGCGCGTTTTCTCGGAGAAGCAGACTTTGTAACAATTTCTGGGCTCGCTCGTGGAATTGATAGCGTTGCGCATCAAGCAAGTTTAAAAACAGGAACTGTTGCAGTCATGGCGGGAGGAATTGATCATATCTATCCTCCTGAAAATAAAAAGTTGCATGAAGATATTATTGCCAACGGTGGAGCCATCATCAGCGAAATGCCCATTTCTTGGAAGCCGCGTGCTATCGATTTTCCAAGAAGAAACCGTATTATTGCAGCTCTATCACTTGGTCTCTTGGTTGTAGAGGCAGCCCTGCGCTCAGGGTCCTTAATTACCGCACGTCAAGCAGCTGAAATGGGACGGCTAATTTTTGCCATTCCCGGTTCTCCACTTGATCCAAGATCTGTTGGTACAAACAATCTTATCAAAGACGGTGCTCTACTCACCACACATCCTTCTGACATTATAGAAACACTTACGCCATTAATTTCACCGCTTCCAAATTCGCAACTCAATTTTTTTGAGGAACCATCCTCCTTACAACTTGAAAAGGAGAATTTTAATTTAGCAGATGAAAAAAACAGCGATCTCTCTTTAGCAGATGATGATGCAGCACGTGCAGCAGTTCTCTCCGCTCTTTCAACAACGCCAATCGACTTAGACACACTCAGTATCCACTCAGGTATTTCACTCCCAACTCTCTACCTCTTGTTGGTAGAACTCGAGCTTGCTGGAAAGCTTATTCGACACTCTGGTGGTTGTGTGTCATTGTCGAATCTTGATCTTCCCCAAGAGCCTCAGCACTATTAATAATGCTTTGCCCTTCTTTGGCAACCATATCCAAAAGCAATGCTAAAAGCGGACTGTGCGCCTGACGCGCCATCTGATTCATTTGCTTTGACATGTCTGTAATATATTGGATAACTTTTAAATGATTTATAAACATAATCCTCTATCCTTGAGCATTTCCCCTCCTACCTCTCAATAGACGTTATCTTAGTATTTCGCCGTATGTTTTTGTAATAACAGTGGAAAATAAATCGTGTAATTCTATATAGGGTGTACTCTAATAATGACAATCATAAGTTGTACAATATTCATGTTTTTTATATGGCTAATATTTTTTTATGTGCTCTTAAGCAATTGGCATTAGCTATTCGCGTAAAAGGCGTTTATAAAAAAATTTTTATTTCAATATTTGGGTAAAATTATGAATATCGTTATCGTTGAATCTCCAGCAAAAGCAAAAACAATTAATAAATATCTTGGGTCTCAATACAAAGTTGTCGCATCATTTGGACATGTTCGTGATTTGCCTGCAAAAGATGGTTCTGTTTTACCGGATCAAGATTTTTCTATGAAATGGGATATAGATTCTGCTGCCGCTAAACGTTTAAATGAAATAGCAAAAGCCGTTAAAGAAGCTGATAGCCTTATATTAGCAACAGACCCTGATCGTGAAGGGGAAGCTATTTCATGGCATATTCTGGATGTTCTTCGTCAAAAAAAAGTTTTAAAAGATAAACCTATTAAAAGAGTTGTCTTCAATGCCATCACCAAAAAGTCTGTGCTTGATGCTATGAATAATCCACGTGATATTGATACATCCCTTGTCGATGCTTATCTTGCACGTCGTGCTCTCGATTATCTCGTTGGTTTTACACTTTCACCTGTTTTATGGCGTAAACTCCCTGGTGCGCGTTCAGCAGGACGCGTTCAATCGGTTGCTTTGCGTATTATTTGTGATCGTGAATCAGAAATAGAACATTTTATCAAAGAAGATTATTGGTCCATTACAACACAGTTAAAAACCATCCGAAATGATAGTTTCCAAGCAAGATTGACAATGTTTAATCAAAGAAAAATAGGCAAGCTTGATATTCAATCTCAAGAACAAGCAGACCAAATTCGCTTTATGCTGGAGAAAGCGCAATATCATACACTCAGTGTTGAAGCAAAACCTACAAAGAGAAATCCTTTTCCTCCATTTACGACCTCTACACTACAACAAGCAGCTTCTTCAAAACTAGGTTTTTCAGCTTCTCGCACTATGCAAATTGCCCAAAAGCTTTATGAAGGCATTGAAATTAATGGTGAAACGGCAGGGCTTATTACTTATATGCGTACCGATGGTGTGCAGATAGCACCTGAGGCTATTGATTCAGCAAGAAAAGTTATTCATGAAACTTTCGGAAAAGACTATATTCCTGAAAAGCCACGTTTTTATTCAACAAAGGCAAAAAATGCACAGGAAGCACATGAAGCGATCCGCCCAACAGATTTTCAACGCAATCCTAGTCAAGTCCGTAATTTTCTCGATAGCGATCAAGCAAAGCTCTATGATCTGATATGGAAGCGTGCCATTGCCAGCCAAATGCGCTCTGCTGACATTGAACGTACAACCGTTGAAATTGAAGCACAGCAAGGAGAAGAGCGTGCAAATCTACGGGCAACAGGATCTGTTGTTCGTTTTGATGGCTTTATTTCCGTCTACACGGATCAACGAGACGAAGAAAATAATGAAGAAAATGAAACAACACGTTTACCACAAATAAACACTGGTGAAGCACTTACAAAAGAAAAAGTTGAATCTGTACAACATACCACAGAGCCCCCTTCTCGTTATTCTGAAGCTTCATTAATTAAAAAGCTTGAGGAGTTAGGAATTGGTCGTCCTTCAACTTATGCATCCACATTAGCGACATTGTGTGACCGTGGATATATTGTCATTGATAAACGAAAGCTTATTCCCGATGCCAAGGGACGTATTGTTACAGCCTTTCTTGAAAATTTTTTTAATCGCTATGTAGAATATGGTTTCACAGCAGATCTTGAAGAAAAGCTGGATCTTATCTCTGATGGCAAACTTTCTTGGAAAGACGTATTGCGAGATTTTTGGGATGGATTTAATGCATCTATTAGCAATATCCAAGAACTCCGTATAACCAATGTTCTTGATGCTTTAAATGTAACATTAGCACCTCTCGCCTTTCCTGAACGCGAAGATGGAAGTGATGTGC
The DNA here is from genome assembly GCF_042195725.1 of Bartonella sp. AP65SXKL. Taxonomy (NCBI): domain Bacteria; kingdom Pseudomonadati; phylum Pseudomonadota; class Alphaproteobacteria; order Hyphomicrobiales; family Bartonellaceae; genus Bartonella; species Bartonella sp. AP65SXKL. Next base: position 114,559 of record NZ_JBHIOW010000003.1, on the reverse strand, counting down.
GTTCCTGTCCTCTTTGTAAAAATGGTCAATTATCATTAAAACTTGGGCGTTATGGTGCTTTTGTTGGCTGTTCCAATTATCCCGAATGTAAATACACACACCAACTTGGTACAGATACTGGAGAAGAGAATGAAGCTGTACGCAATGATGAACCTGTTATACTTGGTATTGACCCTGAAACAGGAAAAGAGATCTCTCTTCGTAATGGCCGGTTTGGTCCCTATATTCAACTTGGTGAAAGCAAAGAAGTTAAGCGTGCAGGATTACCAAAAGAATGGCAGGCAGAAAATGTAACCCTTGATAAAGCCTTGGCTTTACTATCCCTTCCCCGTGAAATTGGCATTCATCCTGAAACCGGAAAAACAATCACGGCTACGATTGGACGATATGGTCCCTATCTTAGCCATAATGGAAAATCTGCGCGCCTTCTTCATGCAGATGAAGTTTTTGATATTGGTATCAATCGCGCTGTTACAGTATTAGCAGAACAACAAGAAAACAAAACCAGGCAAAGCAGAACAACACCTGAAGCATTGGCAACATTAGGAGAGCATCCCGAAGGAGGAACCATTACCGTGCGCAACGGGCGTTATGGTCCTTATGTCAATTGGGGTAAAATTAATGCAACATTGCCAAAAGATAAAGATCCCATTAGTGTAACACTTCCAGAGGCACTAGAACTTATATCGGCTAAAGCATCGAGTAAAAAAACAACTTCAAAAAGAGCTTCTTCTAAAACAAAAGCAAAAATAAAAGAGACATAAATTTTGGCTAAAGGTGAAAAAAACATAAAATATCTCTCTTCATTCAAGGGGAAAACTTTTCCCAATAAGGAAGCAATCCTTTCCTTTATAATTGAGAATCCTAACCACTCAAGTAAACGAGAAATCGCTAAAGCTTTTAACTTAAAAGGCGATTCTCGTATCTGGCTTAGAGATATGTTACGTGAGTTAAAGGATCAAAATCTCATATCTAAACACCACAAAAGAGCAATAAACAAAGGAAAATTACCCCCTGTTTCTTTAGTAAAAATTAGCGGACGTGATAAAGATGGAAGTTTTATTGCACAACCTCTTGAATGGGAAGATTCTCCAAAGCCCAATATTGAAATACACTCTTTTCATCACATAACAGGAAGTAATATTGGTGTTGGAGATCATATTCTTGTAAAAGTTTTTCGAAATAAAAATTCTGAAAGCTCAAGCCATCCTTATACGGGACGAATTATTCGTAAAATTGATGTATCTCCCAAAAGCGCATTTGCTATTGTACGAAAATTGGAAAATAATCAATGGCGCCTTGATCCTATAGACCGCAAAACCAATGAACTCATTGTTGAAATGTCTCCAGAAATGAAGATTCAAATTGGTGATCTCGTTGAAGTCGAAATAAAAAAAAATACTGGTTACGGATTAAAGAGCGCAAAAATAAAGAATGTTTTAGGGCACATTAAGAGTGAGAAAACACTCTCAATGATAGCGCTTCTTTCGAAAGGAATTCCTTATATTTTTCCTGAAAGTGTTCTTGAGCAAGCCAAACATATCAAAGCTGCCAATATGGATAATCGTGAAGATTGGCGACAATTACCCTTTATTACAATTGATCCACCAGATGCAAAAGACCATGATGATGCAGTTTATGCAACCAAGGATAAGGATCCAGCAAATAATGATGGTTGGATTATTATTGTAGCCATTGCAGATGTTTCTTATTATATCAAAACAGGAAGTGCTTTAGATAAAGAAGCATTGAAACGTGGAAATTCTGTTTATTTTCCCGATACCGTTGTGCCAATGTTACCTGAACGCCTTTCTCATGATTTATGTTCTCTGCGTGAAGGAAAAGAAAGACCAGCTTTAGCCGTTCGTATGATTTTTGATGCAAACGGTAATAAACGAAAACATAGTTTTCATCGTACTATGATTCGTGTAAGAGCCAAACTTTCTTATCAAGAAGTACAATTGGCAATTGAAGGTAATATAAATGAAAAAATAACCCCTCTTTTTGAGAGCATTTTGCACCCCTTATGGGAAGCCTATGCATGCCTTAAAGCTGCGCGAAATCGTCGCCAACCACTAGAATTAGAAATTGCAGAAAAAAAGATTATTCTTGATCAAAATGGATGCATAAAAGATGTTGTGAGTGAACCACAACTAGAAGCGCATCGTTTAATTGAAGAGTTTATGATACAAGCTAATATTGCAGCTTCTGAAACATTAAAACAACATCACCAGCCGCTCATTTATCGTATTCATGAAAAACCTTCTCTTGCTAAGCAAGAAATACTTCGGAGCTTTCTTCAAAGTTTGGGGATACCACTCTCCCGCGGAAGCGAACTTACCTCAGCGCGCCTTAATAGAATTTTAGAAAAGGTCGCTCATACTCAACAACAAGAACTAGTCAATCAAGTTATTTTGCGTTCACAATCACAAGCAGAGTACAACCCTAAAAATAGTGGCCATTTTGGTTTAAATTTGCAGAACTATACACATTTTACATCACCAATCCGTCGTTATGCTGATCTCATTATTCATCGAGCACTCATTAAAGCTCTCAAATTAGGAAATGATCAATTAACAGATACACAAGAACAAAATCTTGCAGAAATTGCTACGCAAGTTTCTTTATACGAACGCCGTGCAATGATGGCTGAAAGAGAAACGATTGATCGGCTTGTTGCTCACTATTTAACGAATAAAATCGGTCGTATTTTTACAGGCCGCATTTCCGGAGTTACAAAAGCAGGTCTTTTTATCTCACTTGATAAACTCAATACAGATGGTTTTGTCCATATTTCTACACTTAAAAATGATTATTATCATTTTGATGAAGCACAACATGTTCTTGTAGGACAGCGTAGCCATAAAGGCTATCAGCTCAGTGATGTTGTAGAAGTAAAACTTATAACGGTACAACCTTTTGCTGGCGCTTTATGCTTTGAACTGTTAACAAAACCTCGTCCAATAAAATTTTCACCGACATCCTACCATAAAAACAAATTAAAAAAACAAAAGTATACTTTTTATGGGAAAAGAAAAAATTAATCTTCTTGCCCTCCATTAAATATAATATGAATAATAAATTCAATTTAAGAAATGGCTTATATTATATAATATTTATATTATTTTATATGTACAATCTTCTTTCTTTAGTATACAAGAGGGTAAATTTTATTGTTAAGTCTATAATAACCATATAAAAATCTTGCAGTTTTTTATACTTAGGAAATGAGAGAAACTGCAAAGGATAGTTTTGGCTCCCTTTCATTTCAGCTCATCTTTTCATTGTTTAAATAAACAAGAGTACCTTAAGCCATTCTCATGAAAAAAAAACCTTTTGACTCTCAAAATAATTCTTTGCGTGCAATTATTGCAGCTATTGCAACCATTGGCACTGTTGGAACAGCATTGGCAATGGGAACACAACTTGTCTCTCTTCTTATGGCAGAGAAAGGACTTTCCAACAGTACAATCGGCTATAGTGGAACAGTTGGTGGAATCGCCACAATTATTGCAGCTATTTTTACGTCTCGAATTGCCTTATGCTTAGGAATCGCTCAAACAATATTGCTTATGATGGCGATAGGATCTTTAAGTTTTTTAGGATTCTATTTTTTTGATCCCATATGGATTTGGTTTATTTTAAAGTTTATATTACATTTCAGCATGACAGTTATGTTTATCCTATCAGAGTTTTGGATCAACAGTTATGCTCCCCCAAAAAAACGCGGTTTGATCCTTTCTATTTATGCTATTGTCTTAGGATTAGGGTTTATAATAGGTCTAACGCTGCTAGCAAAAGTGGGAACACAAGGATTTATTCCTTTTGCTGTTGGATATAGCCTTATTATACTTGCTACTATACCAATTCTTACCGCTTGGAAATTAAGTCCAGAATTTCAAAAAAATCAATATATGCCATTTTTTCGTTATCTTTTTCACGTTCCAAGTGCAATGATGGCGGTCCTTGTTTACGGGGCCATTCAAATGGGCGTATTAACTCTTATAATACCCTTTAGTTTATCCATTGGTTATAATGAGAATGAAGCAGCACATTTTATGGCAACCCTTGCACTTGGGAATATTTTCCTCTTAATTCCTATCAGCATTATAAGCGACTACGCCAAAGATCGACGCTACCCGCTGATGAGTTGCGCTATTCTAGGTTTTATAGGAACTTTTATAGTACCATGGATTCTTCAATATCCATGGATTCTGATGCTTGATTTGTTTTTTCTGGGTGGTGTATCAGCGAGCCTTTATACAATTAGTCTTGCACATTTAGGAGCCCGTCTCAAGGGGCAAGAACTTGCTGCTGCTAATTCTGCTTTTATTTTTTGTTATGGAATTGGTATGCTCATCGGACCGACCTTTATCGGAAAATCCATGGATATCTTTAAACCCTTTGGTTTTTCAATAGCCATGGCTGTTTTTTTCGGTTTATATGTCATTTTGGTGTTTGTCCAACTTATGAGAAAATTAATCAGCTCTTGACTTTTTTGAGAACATCCGTAGTGTTGCCGGAAAATCTGATGATGTCGGAAATAAGTTTTGACAGCAATAATATTTTTTCAGTATAAATAGGGTATTTACATTATGGCTAAAGCAGCAACCATTAAGATCAAGCTTTTATCAACTGCAGATACTGGTTTTTTCTATGTAACAAAGAAAAACAGCCGTACAATGACAGATAAAATGAGCAAGCGTAAATATGATCCAGTTGTAAAAAAGCACGTTGAATTTAAGGAAACAAAAATTAAATAAATAAAATTATTATTAAATTGATAGATTTTATACTCCAAAAGAAATGTGGGAGTATTGCTCTTCAAAGTTATTTTTTGAGGGATGTTTTTTTATTTCCTTAAGTTTAAAAAGTTTACTTTAAACTTTGTATGTTTTGTACGGATTTGGATAAGTTGATTTATTATTTAAGTTGCTTACATATATTCTGTATGAGTATTTGATTATTGTGATATCTAATGAAAATTTTGTCATTAAAACGAAACACTGTTTCGTCATATGAATAAAGTTTCTCGGGTCAATTATAAACAATACTAAAATTATAAACAATACTAAAATAGAGTTATAATAATGTTAGCAGTTTCTTTATTTCATGAAAAAATCTTTTTCTCATTTTAATCTAAGAAGCTTTAATCTAAAAGTTATCGGTTTCAGTATTTTTGTCGCTGCTAGCATTCTTATCATTATGTCAACTTATTTTAAGAAAACTCAGCGGTTGCCTCAAAAAGAAAAATTTTCTTCTCAAAACTCTGTTGAAGGAAATGCATTAATCATTGATGGCGATACCATTATGATTTCTTCAATTAAGATTCGACTAGCTGGAATTGATGCTCCTGAACTCCACCAATTTTGTGGAAAAAAGGAAGCGCGCTACCCTTGTGGGCTTGAGGCAAAAAAATATTTAGAACAACTATTAAAAAATCAAACTGTTACATGTCACTGGAAAAAAACAGATAAATATCGCCGTATTCTTGCAACATGTAAAACAAAACAAGTTAGCAATATCAACGCAACACTTGTACATAATGGTTGGGCTGTAAATTATTATGAATACCCCAAAGAAGAGCAAGAAGCTAGAAAGAAAAAGAAAGGAATATGGGCATCAAGTTTTCAACGACCAAAAGAATGGCGCAAAGCAAATCCTCGCACAGAATAAAAAAATATTTTTTAATTTTATTTACTAATGAAACAATGTAGCCCAATTATCAAACTTGAAAAAGAGATCTATTCCTGTCGTGTTTGCGTCCAACAACCCCATTATTTTCCTCCTCTTCCTCATGAACCAAACCCTGTCGTTTATTTATCCGATACTGCTTCGATTGCAATTGCAGGCCAAGCACCAGGGTTGCGTGTCCATGAAACGTCTATCCCTTTTAATGATCGCTCTGGTGAAAAATTGCGTAATTGGCTGGGTGTCACGAAAGAAGAATTTTATAATAAATCTCTCTTTGCTATTGTTCCTATGGGATTTTGTTTTCCAGGTTATGACAAAAATAAAGCTGATTTACCACCAAGACGTGAATGTCGAGAAATATGGCATGAAAAGATATTTCAGGCAATGCCTCAAATAAAGCTTGTTCTTGCTATTGGCAGTTATGCGCAAAAGTGGCACATTACAGAATTAAAACATAAAACCGTTTCTGCAACTGTTGGTGATTGGAGAAATATTCTTTCCATTCCTCAACCTCGAGGCTATAATGTTATGCCTTTGCCTCATCCGTCATGGCGAAATACTTCTTGGTTACAGAAAAACCCATGGTTTAACGATGAGCTTATTGTATATCTGCGTTGTTTAGTGCGTAAATTTTTATAAATTAAAATATTGAGAAAAAATATGGATCGTCTTGACCGAAAAATTTTACATCTTTTGCAAGAAAATGCGACACTTTCTGTTGCTGATATTGCTAAAAAAGTGGGACTTTCGACCACTCCTTGCTGGCGTAGAATTCAAAAACTTGAAGAAGATGGCGTCATTCAGCGTCGTGTTGCTGTTCTTTCTCCAGAAAAAGTAAACGCACACGTCACTGTTTTTGTGTCTATTCGCACAAATACACATAGTCATGAATGGTTTAAGCGTTTTTCAAAAATTGTGCAAGAATTCCGTGAAGTCATTGAATTTTATCGAATGAGTGGAGATATTGACTATTTATTGCGTGTTGTTGTGCCCAACATTGAAGCTTATGATCTTTTTTATAAAAAATTAATTTCTAAAATTGATATCCGTGATGTCTCATCTTCTTTCGCAATGGAACAGATTAAATATACAACGGAACTTCCACTTAATTATATTAAATTACACGACAAGACGCATGAACAAAACTCTTAAGATTTTTATATCCGTCTCATGATCTTTTAGGCATTCAAACTTTCTTATTCCAAAACTGCCATTTGTGCATGTGTTAAAACAGCGGCTTTGACGATACCAGCTGCCATAGCTGCTCCTGTCCCTTCACCAAGACGCATCCCCAAATCTAGAAGTGGTTCTTTGCCAATTTTTTTTAAAAGTTTACGATGAGCTGTCTCAGAAGAAACATGTCCAACAAGGGTATGATCAAGAGCTTTTGGATGCATTTTATAAAGAACCGCTGCAGCTACTGTTGCCACAAAACCATCTAAAATAACGGGTATTTTTTCTATTCTTGCTGCTAAAATAGCACCAACCATAGCAGCAATCTCACGTCCTCCTAAGCGACGCATTATCTCAAAAGGATCATTGAAATAATCCTTGTGCAAAGAAATAGCTGTCTTAACCGCTGCAATTTTACGCTGATAAAAATCACCTTCTGATTCCATAGCATTTCCTGTCCATTCTTCCACTTCCCCTCCAAACAATGCTAAGCATAAAGCTGAAGCTATTGCTGTGTTTCCAATTCCCATTTCTCCAATACATAAAAGATCTGTTCCACCCGCAATGGATTCCATTCCAAATGCCATTGTAGCAGCCGCACTCCGCTCATCCATTGCGGCATCCTTCGTAATATTCATTGTTGGATATTCTAATGCTAAATCAAATATTTTTAATCCAAGATCATAAGCAATACAAATTTGATTGATAGCAGCTCCACCAGAGGCAAAATTTTCTACCATTTTTTGTGTCATAGATTGTGGAAATGGTGTAATATTCTCCTCTACAATACCATGATTTCCAGAAAAAATAGCGACCAAAGGTCTCGTTACGATAGGTTTTTCTGTACCCCTCCACCCCGCATACCAAACAGCAATATCTCCTAGTTTTCCTAATGTTCCTTGCTCTTTTGTTAAGTCTTTTTGCCGTTTTTTTGCCAAAATTATAGAAAACTCATCAGCAACAGGTAAATTTGTAAGCAAAGCACGAAAATCATCAAATGGACTAGCGGTCATAAGGATACCTTTTAAAATCTACAATGTTTATGAAAATCCCGTCATATATACAGGATATGAATAATTTATTGTTTTTTTAACAGTGCTTTAAAAATGTTAAATACTATGAAAGCAATAATTTCTACATTCTATTTTCAACCCTAATAACAAACGTGCAAGATTCAAAATGTTATTAATATCTTATGATTACCTTTACAGTGATACCCTTAACCTATTTTTTATTTAATAGGCATAATCAGCATGCCGTTTAATATATACATTCCAACAATTCTTATGTATAATAAAAGTTATAAACTTTCAAAAACTTATAAAATTGAAGAGATCAAAATTATCGCAAAGACATCCAAACGCAAAGGATCTCAACTTTAATATATGTTAATTATTAGGCTATTATTAAATGAGAGCATAAAAAGCTTCTTTTAAAATACATATATCTGCATTTGGTTTTGTCGCATCATTTGATAATATTTGCCTCCATCGACGTGCCCCACCCCGCCCATGAAATAAACCAATCATGTGACGTGTCACATGAGAAAGCCGCCCCCCCGATGCAATATGTCGAGCTGTATAATCACACATAACCTCAATAAGATCACTCTCACTCAGATTATTTTGCGTCTCACCATAGAGTTCAAAATCAATATGTTTTAACAAAGCTGGATTATGATAAACTTGGCGACCAACCATGACAGCATCACAGAAAGTTAAGTGTTCTTTGATCTCATCAATCGATTTAATTCCACCATTTATCCCAATGAATTTATGAGGATATTTACGTTTTAATTTGTAAACTCTTTCATAATTAAGGGGCGGAATATTACGGTTTTCTTTCGGACTCAATCCTTGCAGCCATGCCTTGCGTGCATGTATCCAGAGCGCATCACATCCAGCATTCCAAACCTGATTAGCCAAAAGATCTAACGCTAACTCTTCATCTTGTTCGTCCACTCCAATCCGACATTTGACAGTTACAGGTATAGTAACCTCTCGTTTCATCGCTTCCACGGCATTTGCCACAATGTCTGGATGTAGCATCAAACAAGCCCCAAAGACACCTGCTTGAACACGATTTGATGGGCACCCGACATTAAGATTTATTTCGTTGTAGCCAAAATCCTCAGCAATTCGTGCAGCTTCTGCTAACTTTCTCGGATCAGCCCCCCCTAGTTGTAATGCAACTGGACGTTCTTTATCGCTAAAAGCCAACAATTGTTCGCGAACACCATGAATGACAGCATCTGCTACCATCATTTCCGTATAAAGGAGAGCTTTTTTCGTTAAAAGACGATAAAAAAACCTGCAATGTCGGTCTGTCCAGTCCAACATTGGTGCTACTGCAAATTTTATAGGCGATGGAAGGTTGTAAAATATCATGAGGGTATTACTCTCACGTCCCTATAGCTCTCTCTTTATACATAGAAAAATACTTACTTTTAGTTTACGGAAAATTTTATTCTCTTATACTATCATGAGTATAATAACAGTTCATTATTTTCAATTGATATCAAGGTTTACTACAATCAATCATGATAAAACACAATATCGCATTTCTCATAGATTAGTGTTTAGGTATATAAACATGAAAAAAGAAGATTTTCACCATAATATAAAAAACTCATTTACAAGTTCTTCTTACGCTCATCAAGCCTCCATCCTTACATGATTTAGCACAGCATTTAAGATAATAAATGCTAAACTAACACATTATACAATTTTTTATAATAGATTTAATTTTCTTTAGATTTTTTTAACTTATTGTGCAAATAAATGCTACAGAAAGTATCTTTATCTTCTCCTAAAGAAAGAATAAAAATCCTTATTTCACATGAATCTAATTATAAATCATTTTTTTCAATGAGTTATTCTTGGTAACATTCTTGAATTTCACTTTATAAGATAGACAAATTTCATCCTAAATATTCTATCTAATTTTGCCATTTTGTGATTCTTGCAAAAAAAACTAAAATCAGGGTATAGACAGCCATTGCCTTTTTAATATCTATGACTGATATCAGTATCTCTTTAAGGAAAATATTTTACAATATTGCAGATAAAATCTGTAAAATAAAATGATCATAAAAGTTGTTCAATCTCTTGTTGGCTTTGCATATAGGAAGAAAGAGTATCAACCTCTTGTTCATTAAATAGGAGACCCAGTTTTGAACGACGCCATAACACATCTTCACATACTTTAGCCCATTCTTTTTCCATCAACCATTTTACTTCTACTTCATAAAGCCCATGTCCAAAATTTTTTCCTTTATTTGCCTTACCATGTGCAAAGATCACCAATGCTTCCGTACCGTAGGAGCGTGCAAGCCTGCGATGTGTAAAAGCATCTAAATCTGGCATCAAAAGAGCAATCCTATTTTCGATTGTATCTAATTTGTTATAGGGAAAATCACCCCCTGGAAGTACTGCCTTAGCCGTCCATGATGCTCTCTTTTTACCAAGCTCTTTTTCAACAAATTTCATCGCATCTTCAGCCAACTTACGATAAGTTGTAATCTTTCCACCATAAAGATTAAGTATCTTTGGTGTCGTTCCTGTTCCCATTTCTTTTAAAACATAATCGCGCGTAATTTCTTGTGCTTTTGAAGCTCCATCATCATAGAGTGGACGAACTCCCGAGTAAGACCAGACAATCGTTTCAGGCAACACTGGTTGTATGAAATATTCACTGGCTGCTGCACAAATATAATCAATTTCTGTATCAGTAATATGAACGTCAGCCGGATCTCCTTGATAATTACAATCTGTTGTTCCAAGTAAGGTAAACTCTTCTTGATACGGAATAGCAAATATAATACGCCCATCACCATTTTGAAAAATATAAGCACGATCATGAGTATAAAGCTTGGGAACCAAAATATGAGAACCTCTAACAAGCCGTACTGGTGAATGTTCTTTACAATCTAATATGCTTGCTAAAACATGATCAATCCAAGGACCTGTCATATTCGCGACATAAGAAGCTGTGACACTATATTCTTTGCTACTTAACTTGTCTTGAAGAAAGATACGCCATTTATTGTCTTCTTTTTTTAAAGAGAGAACTTCTGTTCGTACTTTTATATCAGCTCCCCACTTTTCTGCATCACGAGCATTGCCAATAACTAAACGCGCATCATCTACTCTTGCATCAGAATATTCAAAACCTCTCTGATATTCTTTCTTCAGTGTAGAGCAAAATTTTTGTGAAAAATTAATCGTTTTACTGCGCCACAATTTCTGATTCCAATTCCCTAAATAATCATAAATAAAAAGTCCAAAACGCAACATCCAAGCAGGGCGCAATTCTTTATGATAAGGAAGGAGAAAACGCAAAGGACGCACAATATGTGGAGCCATACGTAAAATAATCTCGCGTTCTTTCAATGCTTCACGAACAAGTTTGAACTCATAGTGTTCAAGATAACGAAGCCCACCATGAATAAGCTTTGTTGACGCACTTGAGGTCCCAGATGCAAGATCGTTCATTTCAGCCAATCCCACTTTAAATCCGCGTCCTGCTGCATCTCTTGCCAATCCACAGCCGTTTATCCCTCCTCCAATGATAAACAGATCATAATGTGTTGTGGTTTTCATAATTTCACTTTTCATTATTTAATTTTGTTTCTCAGTACTCAATAAAGCAACAGGAAAAAATAATACAAATGTTCTTCATTGTATTATCAACGTACTTTTTCCTAAAATAAACACGCACAAAAAGCTTTTGATACCCTTATACATCAAAACAACATTTGACAAATTAAAGAGATTTTTTTTATCTTTTACAAAACATAATCCTTACCAAGCCAAGGTTTATCATATGAAATCTTTTTAGAGAAAAATTGATGTTTTTTCTCATTCTTAAAGATACACTATAACTAAATGCTTCATTGCACATAGATAGCGCTTTTCATATAGTTCACTCAATGACACCCTAAAAAATGTGAAGGTATACAAATGAATTATCACTCTCAAAACTCGAAAATAACACTTTTTTCAAAAATTTTAGTCATAGTTATGTCGAGTATTTTAATCTTTTTACCTTCTTTATCAAACGCAACATCACACTCAAAAACAGCAAATGATTTAAGCTTAGAAAAGCTTAAATCACAACTTTTGGAAGATTCTAGCTTTTTATCTAAGCTTAAAGAAAAAATGATACCACATACTGATTCTCATCATATTCAACAAATCGTCAGAGAGTATCTTCTTACTCATCCAGAAATTATGATTGAAATGCAGCTTATTCTTCAAGATAAGCTGGAAAAACAGAATGAATACGAAAACCAAAAACAAACTTCTGTCATTCATTCATTAGAAAAAGAGATTTTTCATTCTCCTCATGACGCTGTTTTGGGAAACCCAAATGGTAAAAGAGTGCTTGTCAATTTTTTTGATTACAACTGTGGTTATTGTAAAATTTCCTATTCAAATATAGAAGACTTGATAAAAGAATATCCAGATTTAAAGGTTATTATCAAGGACTTACCAATTTTAAGCTCTGATTCTATGGCAGCCCATACTGTTGCCTACGCATTTCGAAAACAATTTCCAGAGAAATATCCTCAGTTTCACAAAACGCTTTTAATGTATCAGGGTCGTGCAAATGAAGCTAAAGCTATTAAAGTAGCTGTTTCATTAGGAGCAGATGAAAAAAAACTACATAATGCAATAAAAGATCCCACTCTGCAAAACGCTTTTAAAAAAAACATTCAAATTGCCTCTGCACTTCATATTACGGGAACACCTTCTTACATCATTGGTGATAAAATATTCATCGGCGCAGCCAGACAAGATATTCTAAAACAAGCGATAGATAATACACAGTGAATACCTGATCCGTTTTAGGAAGAATACTGTAAATGAGGTAATTTTATGCTTTCTCTTTTTTGATAACAGGCTTATAAGTGCAATTTTACGTAAAGCAGATACAAGTTTTAAATTGCAAAGTATAATGATTTAAAGGAAATAAAAATCTTTAAAGCCTCAAAAGATGTCATCCCTAATCTAGAGATATTCGGTCATAAAATGAGATAATGACGATCTTCATTGATCAAGGAGTTAGAAATAAAATGGCAACAAAAAAAATGGATTCGGCAAAAACCGCAATTGATACGAAAATTATTCGTGATCTTGCTGAAATTTTGAATGATACAAATTTAACGAACATTGAAGTTGAACAAGGGGAGCTTCGTATTTGTGTCTCACGCCAAAATACCTTAACTTCTTCTGAGCAAGCAATCTATGCCCCTGTTTCTACTCCTACTTTTTCTGTAACATCTTCTCCAGTTCCAACAGCTGAATCTCCTATACAATCTATCCAAGAAGATAAATCAAAAAACACAATAACCTCCCCAATGGTTGGAACAGCTTATCTTGCACCCTCACCAGGCGCACAACCTTTTGTAGAAGTAGGACAAAATGTTTCTGAAGGGGAGACATTACTTATTATTGAAGCCATGAAAACAATGAATCAAATTTCATCACCGCGCTCCGGTACGGTAACCACTGTTCTTGTCAAAGATGGTCAACCTGTTGAATTTGGTGAACCACTTATTATTGTTGAATAAAGCGAGGGGCAACCATGATTCGAAAAATCCTCATTGCTAATCGAGGAGAAATTGCTCTTCGCGTTTTACGTGCATGTAAAGAACTTGGCATAAAAACCGTGGCTGTTCACTCTACCGCTGATGCAGATGCAATGCATGTTCGTCTTGCTGACGAAAGTGTTTGTATTGGCCCTCCTCCCGCTCGTGATTCTTATTTGAGTATTCAGCAAATTATTGCTGCTTGTGAAATTACAGGAGCGGATGCTGTTCATCCAGGTTATGGCTTTCTTTCTGAAAATGCAAAATTTGCAGATGTTCTAGAAGCCCATGATATTACATTCATCGGTCCAACAGCTACTCATATCCGCATCATGGGCGATAAAATCGAAGCAAAGAAAACCGCCAAAAAACTTGGTATTCCTGTAGTTCCAGGTTCAGATGGAGCAGTCACTGAAGAATCAGATGCTTTACGCACTGCTCGTGAAATTGGTTATCCAGTTATTATAAAAGCTTCTGCCGGTGGTGGCGGACGTGGTATGAAAGTCGTTCATTCTGAACAAGAATTTTCTATAGCTCTCAAAACAACGCGTTCAGAAGCGAAAGCTGCTTTTGGTGATGACGCTGTTTACATAGAAAAATATTTAGAAAAACCCCGTCATATTGAAATTCAAGTCATAGGTGATGGTGCGGGAAATGCTATTCATTTAGGAGAACGCGATTGTTCACTTCAACGACGGCATCAAAAAGTATGGGAAGAAGCTACGTCACCTGCACTTAATGAAACTGAACGGAAAAAAATTGGAAATATTGTTGCAAATGCCTGTGCCCAACTTGGATATCGTGGAGCTGGTACTATTGAATTTCTTTATGAAAATGGCGAATTTTATTTTATTGAAATGAATACACGTTTACAAGTCGAGCATCCTGTAACTGAAGCAATTACAGGTATAGATTTAGTCCACGAACAAATCCATATTGCATCAGGCTGTAAACTTTCAGTGACACAAGATGAAGTCTGTTTTTCTGGTCATGCCATTGAATGCCGTATTAATGCAGAAGATCCTATTAACTTTACGCCATCACCTGGAACCATTACACATTTTCATACACCTGGAGGTTTAGGGATTCGTGTTGATTCAGGCGCTTATTCAGGTTATCGCATTCCTCCTTACTATGATAGCATGATTGGAAAGCTGATTGTTCATGGACGTACCCGTTTAGAGTGTATGATGCGTTTACGGCGTGCTTTAGATGAATTTGTCGTCGATGGGATAAAAACTACACTACCTCTTTTTCGCGATCTTATTAATAATCAAGATGTTGCTGATGGTAATTATAATATTCACTGGCTAGAAAATTACCTTGCTCATCAATCAAAGTCTTCAGATTCGTAATTCGATAGCAAAACGGTGCATTCTTATAAAAGATTCTATAAGATATCAACATAAGGATAGTTCCAACCTTGCTGTAAAAAGTGGAAAAAGGAAATAAATTGGTTATTTTTTACATAGTTTTCTTTTAATATACATAAAATTTAATAATTTTCTGTTTTCCTTTTTGTTAGTTTGTGCTAACTCCTACATGGTTACGCCCTTATAGCTCAGTTGGTAGAGCACCTGATTTGTAATCAGGGGGTCGGGAGTTCGAGTCTCTCTGGGGGCACCATATGTTTTTTTAATTACGTGTAGCTTATTCATTTTCCGAGTGTTTTTAAATTCAAGAGAAGGTAGAGGTGAACGTGAATTTACAAAACATGTTATTTTTATCAAACTTCTTTTTAATGCTTTAAATTCAGCTAATTTCTACCAAAGTTTAAGTTTCTAATGAATATACTAATAACTTCATAACATTGGTAAAATTATCCGGCGGACTATTATTAAAAGAATCAGAAAGTTTTTTGTAAAATTCTTTCCACAAACATTTTTTTCAATAAAGCCACCTAATTCATCAGCCTTAACTTTAGCAAAGATATAAGGCATGTGTTTCATTTATTAAAGAAAAGAATTTGCTTTAAAAAGGTTATAGCCTTCTATTTAACAGCGTTTTTGCTGTAAAATTCAAATTATCTATCTGCTCAACTAAAGAACTTTTATTGTTTAGCTTTTGTGCTTTTTTCAAAGAGATGTGGGCTTTCAAGAATAAGCTTTTCTCGTGCTTTTTGTAACTGTTTAATGACTTCATCAATCTTTGACGGAGAACAAAAAGATTCTTGGCTATTCAACAAATGCAGCCTCTCCTTTCCCTCATATAAACATTGCATCTGAGATTGAAGTATTCTAACTTCTTGAAAAAAAAGACGTCCTGTTTCCTTAAAACCATTATTAAGTGCAAAAAGTTGATCAGAAATGGATAGCAGAATTTGTTTTAAAAAACGCTCATTTTCTTGGCGTTTACGATATTCTAAAATAAGAGCATGGCTTATCTCATCTAACTGTTTTTTTGTAGAATCAATTTGACGCAATAAATTTGGTTTTTCCCCCATATCACCTTTTCTCACCTTCACAAGCATAGCATGAATGTCTAATAACTTAATTGCGGAATGAGACAAATAATCAACAACTGTAGGCGTATTAACATAGCGTTTCCGTGCAATCATCACAAACTCACCTAATGACTGTTTTTTACATTCATCCCGCTATTTATTTTTCATTTTACAAGACCATTCTAAAGAAAGTGCTAAAAAATATTACCTCCAATACATTATTCGATGGAGCCCCTTCTCTCTTTTCACGATCAACGTGGAATCCGTGGAGAGAGAAAACGTACAGGTGTATAAAGGATAAGATGTGTTGTTTTTTCCAACACACTACTACCATCAGCAAGAAGGGCTTGACTAGGTGACAATTCTGTACCTTGCATAATTGTGGAAGCCAAAGAACCTTCTCGAGAAAGAGCCATCAACGTTGGCGAAGATGCAAAGACATTGTGTGCTCCCCCATCCACATGAGAAAAATCAAGAACAGCTATTCCATTTTTACGCAACATTTCAATATCTGAGCCATCGCCCACACGATGATGTCCACCCGTAAGACGTCCTGAAACCGCAAGAGCTTTATCCGCTCTGGATACTAAAATAGCGGTTGGCTGCGGAAGTTTTTTTATATCATTAAGTTGGCGCTCAAATACATCAACATCAATATCTGGTGCAGCCATTAATAAACTTGTAATACGACGAATAGGCTTATATTTTCCCTGTAACGCTAACGTTCTAAATGCTTCCATTATAACAAAATTGCCCATAGAATGTGCAATAACCGAAATTTGATCAGCATTGGTTTCACTAATAAGTGTTAAAAGCTCTATCAATCCGTCACGGGCAAAATTAGCACTGTCACGATCATAAATATAAAGAGGAACTGATCCGGCCGAAGGCCAAGAATAATGCACAGCGACAACATTTAAAGAATAATCGTGTGTAAACTGTGCTGTACGAAATGTACCATCTGCAAAATTATTATTATACCCATGGATAAAAAGAAAAATTTCTCTTTTTCCTTTTGGCTTTTTTGCTAAAGCAGCATTTAATTGCTGTTTAAACTGTTCTTTATTATCGTATTTTTGCAATGCTACTGCTGCAAAATACTTATCATGCGTAGGTTTATAGGCATTTATTTCAACAACTCCCTTTACATGTTGCTGAGGAATTCCTACGTCAACGCGATTATAATGAACTTTATTTGATCGCTCTGCACCATAAGGTTGAGCGTAATTATTTTGCATCATACGACTCGTTGCAACATACACTGGAACGATGGCTTTTGGAGAAACTGGTTTCCCTTCAACTTCCCTTTCTACGGCAGTCATAGAAGGTGTTGCATGCACCCCATGCCAAAGTACAGCACGTGAATCACTACACGCTGATAATAAAGAAATACAAATAAGAAGTGTTAAATATCTCAGAATCATTATACTTCTCACTGCAACTTCACCCCACCTTATAAAAATATAACATTTCAAATGCATAGATAAAGTAATAAAAAACGAAACATTATTGGCACCACACCAACAAATAACATACAAAAAGATTTTTCTATAATGCCTATAAATCCCCTCTCTCTAACATAACTTCATCTCATTATGGAGAGACTCACTGCGAACTGGTGCGGTCGAGAAGACTCGAACTTCCACGGGTTGCCCCACAGCGACCTCAACGCTGCGCGTCTACCAATTCCGCCACGACCGCACGTGGAAAGAAAAAATCTTGGTTTTTAGCCTTTAACAAATCATAAAGAAAGGTACAAGCCAATTTTCTTTTTCTCATAATTTATTTTATCCGGATGCTTTATAATTTAATAGAGATTACGAGAAATATGGGCTTTACTATGACCTTTGAACCATCATCATAAAATGTGCTTGTGCCGCTTGATCTTTTTCATAATAACCATGAAAGTTTTTTGTAATTGTTGTAGAGCCCTGTTTTTGGATTCCTCTCATAGCCATACACATGTGCTCAGCCTCAATCAATACTGCTACACCATGAGGCTTCAGATACGTTTTTAACGCGTGAGCCACTTGCGCTGTCATAGCTTCTTGAGTTTGTAAACGACGAGAAAAAATATCTACAACACGTACAATTTTTGAAAGACCAACAATTTTTGCATTAGGAAGATATGCTATATGTGCTTTCCCAATAATTGGGATCATGTGATGCTCACAGTGTGAATAAAAAGGTATATTCTTTACGATTACGGCTTCATTGTATCCTGAAACCTCTTCAAAAACTGTACCTAAGGTTTCTTTAACCGATTGACTATAACCATTAAAAAGCTCGCGATATGCCTTGGCTATACGTTTTGGAGTATCTAAAAGCCCTTCTCTATTTGGATTTTCCCCTATCCATAAGAGTAATGTACGAATCGCTTCTTCCACCTTTTCAATACTCGGACGCTTTTTTTCAGATAAATTTGCGTCTTCTTTAACAACATTACGCATTCAAAAACTCCAAGCTTACTCTATACAAAGCATTTGCTCCATACCTATCTCATTTTGTATAATCTCTATATAAGCGAATTAAAAGTTTAAACAATCACGACTTTCAAAATTTCAGGCAATAGCGCATGATTGATACTATCTATAATGATAAAATACTTAAATATGCTGCACATATAGGCAAAATTGGGCGTCTTAATAATCCTGATGCAACATCAAGAAAACATGCACACCTTTGTGGTTCGACAATCACTGTAGATTTAAAAGTGGAAAATAGTATTATTACCGATTTTGCTCACGAAATACATGCATGTGTGCTAGGGCAAGCTTCAGCTTCACTTTTAGCATCTCATATCATCGGACAAACAACTCAAGATCTTAAAATATTGCGTGAAGTTATCTACCAAATGCTAACGCAAAATGGTCCTTCTCCTCAAGCTCCATTTGAGGATTTTTCTTGCTTACAGCCCATTAAAGACTATAAAGTGCGCCATGCAGCAACACTACTACCCTTTGATGCAACGATAGACTGCATTCAAAAAATTGAAGAAAAATAAATGTTCAAATCACAATCTAGACAAAAAAAGTTGACTCGGAATTACACAGGCACTTGGCAAAAAACACCCGGACGATTATTGGGTATTTTCTTAATACGGTTCTATCAAATAACACTTTCGAGTCTTATAGGCAATCAATGTCGCCATGCCCCGACTTGTTCAGAATATACATATGAAGCGATTGCACGCCATGGGCTTTGGGCTGGTGCATGGATGGGACTCTTTCGTATCATGCGTTGTGGGCCCTTTGGAACAGATGGCTTTGATCCAGTCCCTCCATCGCTTGGAAATTCTTGCTGTTTTTATAAACCTTGGCGTTACTGGAAAATTTCTGACAAACACAACAAATAATCCTTTTCTTTTTTCACATGTATTGATAAAAAATTAGTCTATAAGCTTTTTACTCAATTTTCACGAAACCATCCGCAATCGTTAGCGGAATTGGATTAAAAGGGTGTTTTTATGTCTTGCTCTATTTCTCTTTTTTTTCCCGATGGTTCAAAACGTAATTACCCCGCCGAAATGACAGGCTTGGAATTAGCAGAATCTATTTCTAAATCACTTGCAAAAAAAGCAGTCGCCTATAGTCTTGATAGTATCACGCGAGACTTATCGGATCCATTGGGACAATCTGGTCAAGTAGAGATTATTACCCGAGAAGATTCACGCGCTCTTGAGCTCATAAGGCATGATTGCGCCCATGTCCTTGCTGAAGCAGTGCAAGAGCTCTTTCCTGAAACGCAAGTAACAATAGGTCCTGTCATTGAGAACGGATTCTATTATGATTTTGCACGCCAACAACCTTTCACATTAGATGATCTCACCGTCATTGAAAAGAAAATGCGTGAAATTATCCAACGCAATAAACCTTTTAGAAAAGAAATTTGGTCTCGTGAAAAAGCAAGAAAAGTTTTTTCTGAGAAAAAGGAATTTTATAAAGTTGAACTTATTGATAGCATTCCTGAAAATCAAGATTTAAAAATCTATTATCAAGGGGAGTGGTTTGATCTTTGTCGCGGACCGCACATGCAATCTACAGGGCAAATTGGGAATGCTTTCAAATTAATGAAAGTTGCAGGAGCTTATTGGCGTGGCGATGCCAATAATCCAATGCTCACGAGAATTTATGGAACAGCATTTGCAAATGAAAATGACTTAAAAGCCTACCTCCATATGCTAGAAGAAGCTGAAAAACGTGATCATCGCCGCTTGGGACGTGAAATGGACTTATTTCACTTTCAAGAAGAAGGGCCAGGAATGATTTTTTGGCACAAAAAAGGTTGGAAAATGTTCCAAAATTTGATCAGCTATATGCGTAGACGCCTTGATGATCATCAATATGCTGAAGTTAATGCACCACAAGTTCTCGATAGGTCACTCTGGGAAATATCTGGCCATTGGGGTTGGTATAAGGAGAATATGTTCAAAGTAATTTCAGCAGAAGAAGATTCAGATCATGGGAATGTTTATGCCCTTAAACCAATGAACTGCCCTGGTCATGTGCAAATTTTTAAACATGGTTTAAAATCTTATCGTGATTTGCCTATTAGACTTGCTGAATTTGGACTTGTTCATCGTTATGAGCCTTCAGGCTCTTTACATGGTCTTATGCGTGTGCGTGGTTTTACACAAGATGATGCGCATATTTTTTGTACTGATGAACAATTAGCCGATGAATGTCTCAGTATTAATGATCTTATTTTATCAACTTATGCCGATTTTGGTTTTAAAGAAATTAGTCTTAAGCTTTCAACCCGTCCAGAAAAACGAGTTGGATCTGATGCATTATGGGATCATGCAGAAAGTATCATGGAATCCGTCCTTAAAACGATTGAAACAAAATTTGCAGGACAAATCAAAACAAGCATCCTTCCAGGTGAAGGAGCATTTTATGGTCCAAAATTTGAATATACATTAAAGGATGCTATCGGTCGTGAATGGCAATGTGGAACAACACAAATAGACTTTAATCTCCCTGAACGTTTTGGTGCATTCTATATTGATAAAGATTCAGAAAAACGTCAACCTGTTATGATCCACCGTGCTATTTTTGGATCAATGGAGCGTTTTCTTGGTATATTAATTGAAAATTTTGCTGGACATATGCCACTTTGGCTTGCTCCTGAACAAATTGTTGTTGCAACAATTACATCCGAAGCAAATGAATATGCCCAAAAAATAACAGCAAAACTTAAAGCTGTTGGGCTTTCCGCAACAATAGATCTCCGCAATGAAAAAATTAACTATAAAATACGAGAACATTCTTTACAAAAAGTCCCCGTAATTTTGGTATGTGGCAAACGTGAAGCTGAAACAAACAGCGTAAATATGCGCCGCTTAGGAAGTACAAATCAAACCCTTTTATCTGTAGAAGATGTGATTAAACAACTCTCAAATGAAGCAACACCTCCAGATTTGCAACGTGTAATAAATGCATAATACCACAGAAGATGGTAATACGTTAATTTTTTACTATAAATCTTCAGTTTTTGTACAAAATGAAATAATTTGATATTGTAGTGTGTTTTTGTTTCATGCACAATGACCTATCATCAGAAAGAATAACGTGCTCTTCCTCTACAAGGTAGATTGGTGAAAAAGTTGAATGTAAGCTATGAGCTGTTTAAATTGCAAAAATCATAGACAATTGAATATTAATAATAACATTAATCTTTTACCTTTATAATGAAAAGATGCTGCTATTATCATGGATAGATCATTACAATAATTATAGCAACATCAAGCAAGAAAACTGAAAACAAGATTATATTTATTAATAAAAAATATGTAAAATTAGCTGAACAATGATATTTCTTATTCGTAAGATAAGCCCTTATAAAAATGACAAGATATTGATTTATAATGATAATATATCGTTATTCATATTAAATAAGGTTTCGAATATCATAGGCTTCTCTTATTTTTAATATGTTTATGTTGAATCTATCAAAATCATTTGCTTGCACGAAACAAGCGGAATGAGTGTGTGGATAAAAATTATTGAGAAAGGACTTTTAAAATGCCTACAATGAACCGCCTAAAGTGCTAAGAATTGTTGCAGTTATTGAGAACAGGCTATAATTATAATGATGATGCCGACTTGAACCTTCATAAGTATAAAAATAGCGGTACTCAACGAGTTTACCATTAATCATTCACGAGGCATTATGGTAAAATAAGATTAAGAAGCCTTAAGAAACATCTCTTTAAAACAAGCACATGAATTGGTAAGCTAATGGCATTCTACATCCCGCAATCTACACTGATGAGATATTGCCTTAATTTTTATAAAGCCAAATCAAAAAAAATGGCAAAACTCAGCGTTTATTCTTTCTCTTCTTCATGTTTTACCAAATGAAAAACTCTTATAAAAAACTCGTTAAATATACACATACGATATATGACTACTCGTTGAACGTATAAACTTCTGGGCACATCCATAAAACATCTAAATATCTACGAAACACATATAAAATAAAAAAATATTATTATCGTGCTCTATCAAGAACACGCTTACATTCAATGAGTTCAAACAGAATTTCTTGTAACAATGCTTTATCAGTTTTATCTTTGTAAAGATTCACAGAACCGACAGATGTTTCTCCCTCATTCCTCATGAAACTCAAAAGCCCAAAAGAAGATTTCTTAGGCTTATTGCTAGCATTTTCAGAAGTTTGTCCTGCATGTTTCTTCTCTATGACCACATTCATAGCATCAAGATCACCATTACCCAATGCAGTCACAAAAGCAACACCATTTTCTTTCAAAAGGCGTTGCACACCTTTTATCGTATAACCCTGATCATATAGTAACTGCTTAATACCATTGAGCAAATCAACATCGACCGGACGATAATAGCGCCTTCCTCCCCCACGTTTCATTGGTTTAATCTGCCTAAAACGTGTTTCCCAAAATCTTAAGACATGCTGCGGAAGCTCCAATAACTCCGCTACTTCGCTAATTGTGCGAAAAGCATCAGAGCTTTTATCCATTTTGTAACACCTTATTTAAAACAAAATAAATTACTTCACAATGACTCATTCTGTCTCAATTTCTCAACAAGATTAGTCAAAAATAAGACCATCATTGATACCTTACTCACCAGTCTTTTTCTAAAAAATAAAGACCCTTATTTTATACATTTCTTTAACAAATACCAAACATACCATGGCATTTATTTATGAGATATCATTTTTTCTGTTTTGCACGATGCGAATCTAAAATTCTCTGTTTAAGGACATTGGCAGCCTTAAACGTCACAACACGTCGCGGCGGAATCGGTGCTTCAACACCTGTTTTTGGATTGCGTCCAACACGTTCATTTTTACTGCGAACCTGAAAAGTTGCAAAAGAAGATAATTTAACCGCTTCACCTCTTACAAGTGAGTTGCAAATCTCATCCAAAACCAATTCGACTAAAGCTGCTGATTCAGTATGTGACAAGCCCACTCTTTTACAAACTACGCTCGCTAAATCTGCACGCGTTACTGTCTTACTTGTCATTATAACCACCTATTAAAATATTAAAAATTACAAAATGACTTATACGTTTTCTTGAAATATGGTCAAGTAGCCATAATTTACCAACGAATAAGAATTGCTCCCCATGTAAATCCACCTCCCATGGCTTCTAACATGATAAGATCTCCTTCTTTTATTTTTCCATCGCAAACAGCTGTTGTTAAAGCCAACGGAACTGATGCAGCAGACGTATTACCATGTTGATCAACGGTAATCACAACTTTATCTAGTGAAATTCCCAGCTTTTTAGCAGATGCTTCAATAATGCGCTTATTAGCCTGATGAGGTACAAACCAATCTAGTTGTGAAGAATCCATACCTGCAGCTGCAAAACAATCATCAACCACATCCGTTATCATACCAACAGCATATTTAAAAACTTCTCGTCCTTCCATACGCAAATAGCCTGTCGTTTGTGTTGTTGAAGGTCCACCATCAACATATAGCTTATCTATATAAGCACCATTAGAACGCAATTTCGCAGACAATATACCACGCTCAAAAGCAATACCCCCCTCAGTTTCTAGTGCTTCCAAAATAACAGCACCAGCACCATCACCAAACAATACACATGTCGTACGATCTTCCCAATCTAAAATTCGAGAAAATGTATCGGATCCAATAACTAAAATTCTTTTAGCTCCCCCACACCGTAAATAAGAATCTCCTGTTGTTAAAGCAAAAATAAAACCAGAGCAAACAGCTTGAATATCAAAAGCAAATCCATGGCTCATTCCCAAAGCATGCTGAATTTCAACAGCAGAAGCAGGAAAAGTACGATTCGGGGTGGACGTTGCTAAAATAATACAATCGATGTCTTTTATTGTTAAACCAGCATTTGTAAGTGCTGCTTGCGCAGCCTCAACTCCTAAAGAAACAGTTGTTTCATTTTCACTGGCAATATAACGTTGGCGTATTCCTGTACGCTGAACAATCCATGAATCTGACGTTTCAACAAACTTTGCAATCTCATCATTTGATAAACTTCTTTTCGGCAAAGCACTTCCTACACCACGTATAATTGACCGAATCATTCAGCTCTTACCTTTTCTTCAAATTTTTTATTTCTATTATAAGAGCTTATCATAAGGACTCTCCATTCATCACCGCTTCATCTTCTTGGTCAAAAAGTGTTGCTTTATTTTCATGAAATCGCCGTAAATCAGCCGTTATTTTTTGTAAAAGTCCATTATTAACCATTTTATAACCAACGCGGATAGCAGAAGCAAAGCCATTAGCATTAGCACTGCCATGACTTTTTATAACAACACCATTCAAACCTAAAAGAACTCCTCCATTCACCCTATCAGGATCCATTTTATGTTTCAGTATACGAAAAGCACCCCGTGATAAAAAATAACCAAGAGATGTTAAAAAAGAACTGCGCATTGCAGAGTTTAAAATCTCTCCTATCTGTCGCGCGGTTCCTTCTGCGGTTTTTAAAGCAATATTACCAGAAAACCCCTCTGTCACAACAACATCGACTGTTCCTTTTCCAATGTCATTGCCCTCAACAAATCCTTTATATTCCAATCCTTCTAATTGCACTTCACGCAATATCATTCCTGCTTTTTTTATTTCATAAAGTCCTTTAACCTCTTCCACCCCCACATTTAAAAGTCCAACACTTGGTCTTTCAGTGTGATATAAAGCGCGAAACATACCTGCTCCCATAACCGCCAAATCAACCAACTGACTAGCAGAGGCACCAATTGTTGCTCCAATATCTAAAACAATACTCTCACTGCGCAGTGTTGGCCAGATACCCGCAATACCAGGACGTTCAGCCTCTGCAAGCATTTTCAAACAAAAATAAGACATGGCCATGAGTGCACCCGTATTACCAGCGGAAATGCAAGCATCAGCTTCACCATTTTTTACCGCTTCAATGGCGTACCACATTGATGATTTACCACGTCCATTACGAAGTGCTTGGCTTGGCTTTTCATCCATGCGTGTATAACTTTCTGTAGGGCAAAAGCGCGATACAGAATCCAAACAGGGATATTTTTTTAAAACCGGACGAACAGCCTCCTCTACTCCATAAAATAGAAAATAAATATTTGATAAATATTTTTGTACAATTGCTGCTCCTGCAATAGCTGCTTCTGGACCGTAATCACCGCCCATGACATCCACAGAAATTCTAATCACGCTTGCATATCCCACATCTTTTCATTTACATCTTTAAATACATATTATGATTTTTAGCTCCTGAATACTCACACAGCACATCTTGCGAAAATCGCTCCGCAGAAAATACCGTTTAGCATACAATAGATATTTTTTGTATGTTTTTACAATCACTTCCAATTTTTCAAAACAGAAAATGGAGAGAATTTTCGCTCTGCTTCTTCTAAATTTTCAACCATATTCATCTTTATCCCTTCTTTACGTGGATAATGATTAATAGACAACTCAAAAAACTCTTCCATGATTGCGCCAATATCAATTTTATCATCATAAAACACTTCAGGAGTATCAAGCCCCTCCACATCTAAAAACAATTCCCCTGTATCCTCTGATATTTGGGGCTTCATCAAATTTGAATCTTCAGGAACAAAAACAACCTCAATATTTTCACAAAGGATATTTTCTAATGGTTCTAATGTAACAACACATAACTGTAGTATACGCGCTTGCAACAGACCTTTTATACGCACTCCGCGTTTTTTCCACGGGAAAATATGGAATTTTCCCTCACAAGATTTTACTTCAATTAAATCATGGTTCTGGGCTAAATGTGTACATTCTTTTTTGTTTGCACAAAAATGAACCCTTATACCTTTAGCAGGTAGAGAACGTACAGATATTGGATAAGCCAAAGCAAATGTCATTTGAGGAACATTTTGAACATTCATTGACAACTCCCAAACATAAAAACGCGTAAAGCACTATGTTTTTATTTATCTCAAGTATTTATGCATTTTTTTCTTTTCTAAAGAAATTCTATATGGCATAATTTGCTTTATAACAGGGAAACTCAGTGTAAGCTACGGTAGATTAAGTTAAAATTAGAAAAAACTTGAGGTTGCCTTCTTGTCCTACATCTCAGTATAAAAAGGAGATACCATTGTTTCAAATGCCTCACATAATAGCCTTAATCAAACGTAAATTATTGATTGGTCTATCAATAGCAAGCATAGGAATGCTTGCTGGGTGTAGCCTTCTTGATTCTTCAGGTTCGAGCCAAATTTATAGAGAGGGCTATGTTCTTGATAAAAATGCTCTAAGTTCTATCTCTATTGGCTCAAGTCAAGAGCAAGTTCTTTTAACTTTAGGGACCCCTTCATTAAAAACAAAATATGATAATGAAGTTTTTTATTACATCTCACAGACACGTTATCGTGGGATGCAGTTTATGAAAACAAAGATTATTGATCGCAAAGTTTTAGCCATTTACTTCAATAAAAATAATCAGGTTGCAAAAGTTGCAAATTACGGATTACAAGACGGTCAAGTGTTTGATTTTATTACACAAACAACGCCAACTGTAACGAAAGAACATCCTTTCTTAATTCAAATTATAAAAGGCCCTGTGAATTTGCCACCCCATAACTAAATTATATAGTCTGCATACCGTTTCAATATTATAGGTCTGATAATATCAGATCTATAATAGGGGGGGATTTGTAACTCTTAGAGGCGAACTTTTTTTGCCATACTGTCAAGAACTGCATTAACAAGTTTTGGCTCATCACCTTCAAAAAACGCCTTTGCTATGTCAACATACTCATTCATGACAACCGCAACGGGAACATCTTTACGGTTGATCAACTCCCATAAACCTGCTCGTAAAATTGCTCGCAATATAGAATCAAGACGTGAAAGAGACCACTCTGCAGAAAGCTGTTGATGAAGCAGCGGATCAAGCTGCTTTTGATCTTTTACAACACCCGTTATAATAGCCAAAAACCATTGAAAATCAGCTTCAAGATATTGATCTCCATCAATATCTTTTCCCAAACGATAAGCCTCATACTCAGCTGCCGTTTCCATCACCCCCGAACCCACGATATCCATTTGATAGAGTGCTTGAACTGCAGCGAGTCTTGCTGCTCCACGTTTATTGGCTGAACGCGGAAAATGTCTGCTTTTTATATCAGCCATATTTAACGATTATCTCCAAATCTCTTTTTTAGAGCGATCATACATAAAGCAGCTTCAGCCGCAAAACCACCTTTATTTTTGTCATCTAGTTTTGCACGCACCCATGCTTGTTCTTCGTTTTCAACAGTCAAAATACCATTTCCAATAGCCAAGTGCTGATGAACAGTTAAATCCATCAATGCACGACAAGAATCATTAGCAACAATTTCAAAGTGATATGTTTCACCCCGAATAACACAACCAAGAGCAACATAACCATCATACGATATCTTGTTTTGTTCAGCAAAAGCTATTGCACTTGGTATTTCTAATGCTCCAGGAACCGTTACAACATCATAACTTGCTTCAGCTTTTTGCAAAGTATTCACTGCACCTCTCAAAAGTGCATCAGAAATCCCCTCATAAAAACGTGCCTCAACAATCAATACGTGAGGCTTTTTACCTATCTCTTTCATCATAATGGAATTCCACAAAAAACGAATCAAAAAAATCAAAGTTATAAAGCATAAAATTCTGAAAACGATCAATAGAGTGTTGGTTTATTCATCTTCTCTTTTTAAAGCAAAAAGTTTTGCAGCATAACGAGCAAGTTGATCAATTTCCAAATTGACCCGATCTCCAATTTTAGCTTGTCCCCACGTTGTCATTTCAAGTGTATGGCGAATAATAAGAACATCAAAAACACAATCCTCAACACCATTAACAGTCAAAGATGTCCCATTAAGTGCAATAGATCCCTTATTAACAATGAAAGGCATAAATTGTCTTGAAACTTTTAAATAAAAGCGAATTGCATCCCCTTCATTTTTTTGATCAATGATTTCAGCCAAACCATCAATATGACCAGAAACTAAATGTCCTCCCATTTCATCACCCAATCGAAGCGAACGTTCCAAATTAACAAAAGTTCCTTTTATCCATTGTACAAGATTCGTTAAACGTAATGTTTCTTCCCACGCCTCGACAACAAACCAATTGGAATCTTCTTGCTTTAATCCTCGCTCTACAATTGTCAGACAAATTCCTGAACAAGCAATTGACGCCCCAATTGCTAAGCTTTCTATAGCATAGCGGGTAGAAATCTTTAAACGCATCCCCTGCTTTAAAGGTTGAACATCTTCAACACAACCAATATCCGTTATAATTCCTGTGAACATAATGTCTTACGTCTCCACTTATAAAAACGGTCATTTCCAAACATTCTTGTCTCAATCTCATGAAACTGCGAGAGATAATTTCCAAAATGAGGGGCTTCAATACGATTTTTGCCTAAAACAATGGGGGTATGAAAACATATCAAATGATCAACACAACCAGCATTCAAAAATTTTTCCCCTGTCTTAACGCCCCCTTCCAATAAAACACTATTAATCCCATGTTTATAAAGCATCTGTAAAAGAGCAAAGGGTTCTACACAACCATTGTTCATCTCGACCGAATAAACAGACACACCATATTGCTCCAATGCATTTTTTTTGCTTTTCTTTGAAATATCCACATCACAAATAACCCATGTAGGAATTTTTATGGCTGTTTGGACAACTTTTGCATCAAGGGGGATAGATAAATCTGCATCCAAAATAATACGAATTGGTGAGCGCATCTCCATCCCTGGCAAGCGGCAATTGAGTTGTGGATCATCTGCTAATATAGTACCAATACCAACGAGGATAGCATTATTTTGAGCACGTAGAATATGCGTATGGGCATGAGAAAGTGTTCCACTAATTTTTACGCTGCCCTTCTCTCTTTTTCCAACACCATTATCGGCAGAAATTGCCATTTTAAAAGTGACCGCACAGCGTTGTATCTTCCTTATGCACCAATGCGTCCATAAGGATTCAAAAGCCTCTTCAGCTAAAATGCCCTCAACCACTTCAATACCCGCCGCTCGCAAAAGAGCAATACCATGACCATCAACACGCTTGTCACAATCAGTCAGCGCAATAACAACTCGAGAAACACCTGAATCAATAAGCGCATTCACACACGGCGAAGTTTTTCCATAATGCGCACAAGGTTCTAAAGTAACATAAGCAGTCGCTCCTTGAGCCAAAGAACCTGCCATGTGTAAAGCTTGCACTTCCGCATGAGGACTCCCATGAATAGCTGTTACGCCATAGCCAACAATAAAAGCCCCCACAGCACCATTATCGTTTCGCACAATTAACGTACCAACGGAAGGATTCTCACCTGTAAGACCGACATGACGTTCTGCTAAACGAATAGCTGCAGCCATAAACCGTTCATCTTGCACTTTTTTATTCATCAAAACGAGATTCTGTATCCGCGATGCCCTTTGACAATTCATCTATAACATCGTGAAAATCGCTTGCATTACGAAAATCTCGATACACAGAAGCAAAACGAATATAAGCAATATCATCAATTCTTTTCAATGCTTCCATCACAAGATGCCCAATTTTTTCTGAAGAAATCTCTGGTTCTCCCAAACTTTCAAGCTGGCGTACAATGCCAGAAATTGCTCGTTCAATATGATCAGGATCAATATTGCGCTTACGTACAGCCACATCAACTGATCGCATTAACTTATCACGATCGAAGGGTTCACATCGTCCACTTTTTTTAGCAACCAAGAGCTCACGCAACTGAACACGTTCAAAAGTTGTAAAACGACCACCACAAACAGAACACACACGGCGGCGGCGAATCACTGCCCCCTCTTCTGCTGGACGTGAGTCTTTGACCTGTGTATCCTCATATTGGCAGTAAGGACAGCGCATCCTTTGTATCCTTAACGAGTGGTAAGATAAGAGTAAAGAGGAAATTGATTCGTTATATCTTTTACCTTTTTCTCAACAGCCATTTCAACGGCATGATTATCTTCATCACTTTTTGCACTCCGAAGACCATCAAGAACTTCTGAAATCAGATGACCAACTTGAATAAACTCTTTTTCTAAAAAACCACGCGTCGTGGCAGCAGGTGATCCCAAACGAATTCCCGATGTTATAGATGGCGTTTCAGAATCAAAAGGAATGCCATTTTTATTGCAGGTAATATGAGCGCGTCCCAAAGCCAATTCAGCACGTTTACCTGTTAGATTTTTGGAACGTAAATCAACCAACAACAAATGATTATCTGTACCACCAGAAACAATATTAAAACCATTACCCTGTAATGTTTTTGCTAAAGTTTTCGCATTAGCGACAACATTGGCACTGTAACTCTTGAAAGAGGGACGCAAAGCCTCCTCAAACGCAACAGCCTTTGCGGCAATCACATGCATTAAAGGACCACCTTGAAGACCAGGAAAAATTGCAGAATTAATTTTTCTGGATAAAGCCTCATCATTTGTCAATATTAAACCACCTCGAGGACCTCGAAGCGATTTATGTGTTGTTGTTGTTACAATATGCGCATGTGGAACAGGTGAAGGATGCACGCCACCAGCAACAAGACCAGCAATATGAGACATATCAACGAGTAAATGAGCACCGATTTCATCTGCAATTTCACGGAATCTTTCCCAATCCCATAGCCGTGGATAAGATGAGCCCCCTGCTATAATAAGTTTTGGCTTACGTTCTTTTGCAAGCTGCTCAACCTCATCCATATCAATAATCTGATCTTCTTGACGCACACCATAGGAAACAACATCAAACCATTTTCCTGACATATTAACAGGTGAACCATGCGTAAGGTGACCTCCAGCATTTAAATCCAACCCCATAAATGTGTCACCAGGCTGAAGTAAAGCTAAAAAGACAGCTTGATTCATTTGGCTACCAGAATTAGGCTGTACATTCGCAAACGCAGCACCGAAAAGCTGTTTTGCCCTTTCAATAGCTAAATCTTCAACGACATCAACAAATTGACACCCACCATAGTAGCGCTTTCTTGGATAACCTTCTGCATACTTATTGGTTAAAACAGACCCCTGCGCTTCAAGGACCGCTCTTGAAACAATATTCTCTGAAGCAATAAGCTCAATTTCATGTTGTTGACGCTCAAACTCCCCTCTAATTGCGTCAAAAATTGCACCATCAACAGTTTGTAAATTATCATTAAAAAAGCGCTTTTGTGCGTCATTTTCTTGCTGAGTCATAAAACACATTCCTAACATAAAAAAATAAAGTCAAGGAACGATAACACAGCAAACCATGCAAACCAAACATTTTAAACTACTTACACTCAAAAATAATGAGGCAAATATTTATCTTATTCTTTGTTATAAAAACAGCGAAAAACTTTCCTCTCGAGAATAGTAAAAAATGAGATTACATTTCTTTTTTTACACTCTTATTTGTTTACACCTTTTACAAAAAATATCTATAATCTAAAGAAATTCAATAATTTAATGATTAAAAATAATTTATAATGTGAAAAGCTGAATATAATAGGCAAAGTTAATACGAAGGCAAATAAGAATGCTAACCAAAGTTTTTATTGATGGTGAACATGGCACAACCGGACTACAAATACAAAAACGCTTAGAAAGGCGTACAGATTTAAAACTACTCTCTCTTGCTCATAAAGATCGCCATAATGTTCATCTGCGACAAGACTATCTTAATCAAGCCGATATTGCTATTTTGTGTCTTCCAGATGATGCTGCACGCGAAACGGTTCATTGGCTTCAAAAAAATAAAAACATTAGGATTATTGATAGCTCGACAGCCCACCGTGTTGCACCAGATTGGGTTTACGGTTTTCCTGAAATGACAGCAGGACAAAGAAAGCGCATCCAAGCAGCACATTATATAACCAATCCCGGATGCTATCCTACCGGTGCCATTAGTTTGATTCGCCCACTCCGTGAAGCAGGACTGCTAGACGCCGATTATCCCATCTCGATTAATGCAATCTCCGGCTATACCGGTGGTGGAAAACAGTTGATTTTACAAATGGAAAATCAATCTCAACAAAATATTCAGGACAATTATTTTATCTATGGTCTTAATCTTGAACACAAACATGTGCCAGAAATTAAAATCTATGGACAAATCAATCAACCCCCAGTTTTTATACCAAGTGTGGGTCGTTTTCCCCAAGGAATGATTGTGAATCTTCCTCTGCATCGCCATTTATTCACAAAATCAGCAAACTGTTCTGATTTGCGCGAAATTCTCGCAAACCATTACGATGGACAAAATACCATTTTAGTTGCATCACAAGAAGAAACTGCTTCACTTCAAAGACTTAATCCAGAGTGTTTAGCCAATAAAGATGGTATGAAACTGTTCGTATTTGGAAATGATCGTGAAGGTATTTTTAATCTCAGCGCCATATTCGATAATTTAGGAAAAGGCGCATCAGCTGCAGCTATCCAAAACCTCGATTTAATGCTTTCAAGCGACTAAACCTCCCTACCCACAAACTTTTATTCAACAACGCGATAAGCTCCTTTTGTTGCTCGCCAATGTGCAACAACAAAACACAACACGACTAATGCCATACTTTGATGAATGAGCCCCAAACTTATCGGAACCTCATGTAACAGTGTTAAGATACCCAAGACTGCTTGGATAATAATCATAACACAGATAAGAAATGCACGACGAGAATGAGTTGAATGTGGAGCATTTTTTTGTACATAGAAAGCATGAATAGCCGAGGCAATCAATAAAAAATAAGCAAAAAACCGATGAATAAATTGAACCATTAAGGAATTTTCGAATAAATTGAGCCAAACAGGACGATGCTGCAACAATCCATCAGGAATAATCTGCCCATCCATAAGGGGCCATGTATTATAGACTTTTCCAGCATGAAGCCCTGCAACCAAAGCTCCGAAATAAATCTCTATCAAGACGAAAATAACAAGCCATGCCGCAAAATATTGCACCTTTTTATTTGCTGGTTTTTCTGAATATTCTGCAAGCCCTCGAGATAAATAAGTAACAAAAACAATAACAAAACATGCCGTTATAAGATGAAATGCCAAACGATATTGGCTCACACTTGTTAAATTACTTTGCCCAATCCCTGAAGCAACCATCCACCAACCAATAAAGCCTTGAAAGGCGATAAGAATAGGTACAACAATAAGCGGGAGTAAGATATTTTTTTCAACACGCTTAGTCGCCCAAAACCAAATGAGCCCCAATAAAGCGACAAGACCAACAAGACGCCCAAGAACACGATGCGCCCATTCCCACCAAAAAATAATCTTAAAAGCACTTAAGGTCATATCAGGATTAAGCAGCTTATATTGTGCTATTTGTTGATATTTTAAAAATTCCTCTTGCCATTGATCCTCACCAATCGGTGGAATAACGCCGTGTATTGGCTTCCATTCCGTTATAGATAATCCTGATCCCGTCAAACGAGTAGCACCACCCACTAAGACAATTGCCAAACAAAGCAATAAAATAGAGTAAAGCCACACCTGTATATGTTTTCTATTTTCCTTTTGCACAGGCGTTAAAACGCTATTGTTTAATCTCTTTACTGCCATCTCTGATTGCCCCACGCTTCTCTCCAACTAAAATGCATTTTAAAATTTAAACATTAACTCTTTGTCTATTTTAGTATGTACTACAACTTTAGCAAAAAACAAGCGTACCACTATAACATGCGATACATATTTCTTTTTTACGAAGCTTATGATGCAATAATGCGATAAACAGTCTTTGGAAAGCTGTCTACCATACGCATCATCCATTCTTGTTTATTAAGAACAGTATTACAAATATAATAGTCTGTTAGCTCTGCAAATTGCTCAAATCCATATTTTGGTTCACTTGCCATCTCTAGGATGATAAAATCATATTCTTTTTTAAATTCTTGTAATATATGAAAAATATCATTTGAAAAATCTTGTGCTGAAATAGCACTTGTTAACCCCTGAGGAAGAATATCAACCCCCGTATCATAATCACGGTAAATAACATCATGCAACTTGGCATTGCCCGTTAAAATATCACTCAGTCCGCGATGTGGGCCTATGACTTTCTCTATTTGTTGACCAGAAATATCGACCAACAAAATTGTTTTGTTCTCTTTTGTGAGATGAAGTGAAAGCTTTGCCGCTGTCCGTGCAGCTTCTGGTCCAATGATTGAAATAATGGTTGAAGCACGCCATTTCAAAACATCAGATAATCCCTCTATCGTAATAAAAGCTTCAAAATTTTTCATTTCTTGAGAGACTAAAATACTCTCATTCTTCTTAAGATCATTTTCTTTTGATCTCAAATCCTCTTCTGAGATTTGGTCTTTTTTCCTTTTAAAGCACGGATAGAATAACAATATTCCTAGCAAAAGAGTAAGGAAACTGGCCAATGCACTCACAAGAATATTTTTTCCATAAAGAGCCATAAAAGAAATTGGTGCTAACGTTGTTGGCGTGACCACGTGGATATTTGTATTTTGTAAGAGAAGAGGATCATCACTCAATCTCCGATATGAATCAATAATTTTTTCTCTTCGTTGAGCAGACTTGCTCATCGCTTCATTTTGGGCATCGACTGCTACTTTTATTTTATTTTCAAACTCGTTAAATATTTCATTCAAAGATTGGGATTGATCTTTTACAAAAAAGTTCATTCTTTTTTTGAGCTGTTTTTCTAATTCCGTTGCAATAACCTCATCTGAATGAACTTGATAAACGATTTGTAAAATTTTATTTTTTAATTGATGAGAAACTGTCTCTAATTCTGCAGTCATCGCTTTAATTTGAGGATGTGTCCACCCTAATTGCACAGCCATATGTGCTCTTTGTGTTTCCAAGAGATCACGTTTAGATTCCAGAGAAGCAATTGCTGAATTGCCTGCAATAAACGATAAAGACAGTAAAGACTGCCCATTTTCACGCATCATGTTAATCGTTGAATTCAAACTTGTTAAATGAATACGCTTTAAAGTTGCTTGCGTTAATTGCATCGAAAGATCATGAAGCTCTGTTTGTTTTACACCACGCTGAATAAAAGAATCAATAGATTTACGAAATTCCTGCACGATATTAAGGATTGCAATATTATCATATTGTTTGTCTTCTAATTTATCATTTAACAAGAATTGTTTCTGTTTTATGATTGCTTGTGAAAATGCGGAAAACCAAGTTTCCAACCCACGTTGAGCTGCTTCAAGTGTCTCGGCTTCAAAAGTAAGATCGATAAAATCACCATGACGCGATAAACGGATATTTTCATGATTTTTTTTCTTATAAGAAGCACTTAAAGAAAAATTCGAATCATTGAAGAACATAGGCTGTGAAAACAAAAAGGCGATAACATTGTCTTTCTTTTTAATTGGTAATGGCTTTCCTACAGAATCAGATAATGAAAATGTTAAAGTTGCTTGGTAACCACGAGGCTGGACAAAATAATACAACCAAATCAAAGATACACATAGCATTTGTAATAGCAAAACAATCAAAATGCTTCGCCATACGGTACGTACGAATAGTCTTTTATTACATGTAAGACTCATCTTTATTTTAACCAGCAAAATACTTCTTCATATTGTTTTATTAAGAGAAAGTAGTAACTATCCTCTTAACTTGCTGTCATATTATTTTGAGATAATAAAAATATAAAATTTAAGAAAAAATGTTCAAAAATAGCTTTAAAGAACTTAATTCATATTTTTTTTGAGGCTCTCTAGTTGTTTTTTTGCTTCAGAAGTAACAACCGCTCTAATGGTAATAGACCCATCATCATGCCCTTCTTGCACTATTTCCGCAGAATTTTCATAAAACCAATCAATAAGCGACATTTCATGAGGTTGTAAAAGATATTCAATGCTTTGCACCTCTCCAAAAATTCGCTTTTCAATGGCTCTTAATAATTGATCGAGTCCATCCCCCTTAAGTGCTGATACCATGAGAGCAGGATTTAATCGCGTCTTTGCGCTTGTTTGTAAAACATTCAATGCTTGCTCATCTAACATATCAATCTTATTCCAAACTTCTATGATATGCTCCATATCATCAATATCGATATCAAGACTTGAAAGCACTTCTAAAACATCTTGGGCATGTGCTCGATGATCAAGATCTGACATATCTCTTATATGAAGAATGAGATCCGCTTCAACCACTTCTTCAAGGGTTGCTCTAAAAGCTGCAATCAAATTCGTTGGCAAGTTAGAAATAAACCCTACAGTATCAGACAAAAGAACAGTTTTTCCATGGGGAAGCACAACTTTGCGCAAAGTCGGGTCAAGCGTTGCAAATAACATATTCTTTGCTAAAACATCTGCACCGCTTAAACGGTTAAAGAGAGTTGACTTTCCTGTATTCGTATATCCTACCAGTGCCACAACAGGATAAGATGTTTTTTTCCTTTTTGCTCTATGAAGTGCACGTGTTTTAATAACCGTTTGCAATTCGCGGCGAATACGAATAATTTTTTCTTGTAAAAGACGCCTATCTGCTTCAATTTGCGTCTCACCAGGTCCACCTAGGAAGCCACGCCCCCCCCGTTGCCTTTCCAAGTGCGTCCAACTCCGCACAAGCCTCCCTTTTTGATAGGACAAGTGCGCTAACTCTACTTGCAAAACTCCTTCTTTTGTTCGTGCACGGTCCCCAAAAATTTCAAGAATCAAAGCCGTTCTATCGATAACTTTGCAATTCCACAATTTTTCTAAATTACGCTGCTGTACTGGCGTTAAAAAGTGATCTACAATCGCAAGCTCAATAGAATATTCATCTATATAACAGGTTAACGCATCTACTTTACCTTTTCCAAAGAGAGTCGCAGAGCGAGGCGTTGCAATATTAATCGTTTCATAATTAACAACTTCTAACCTTATAGCACGCGCTAACCCCAATGATTCTTTAACACGAGAAGATATAGAACACTCTCTCAAAGAGCTTTCACTTCTATTTTCTTGAAAAATCGGTATCAAAACAAGTGCGCGCACCTGTCCTGTATTCTGCGAAAATACCCCTCCTAATCTCTCATTTTCATTTATCATAGCAATCTAAGTACTTTTAAATGGGATAAGAGGTCTATCTTAAAATGATATGTTTACTCAGGACTTTCACCCTCAAACATCTGTACAGGCTGTCCAGGCATAATCGTAGAAATAGCATGCTTATAAACCAATTGCGCGTGTCCATCTCGGCGCAAAAGAACACAAAAATTATCAAATGAAGTTACAATACCCGTGAGTTTAACGCCATTGACAAGAAAAATTGTAAGGGAAATTTTTTGCTTACGCACCGTATTTAAAAACACATCTTGCAGGTGTTGTGATCGCTCTGCCATTATTCTTACACCTTTATCTAGATTGCATAAAAATATTCGTGCATGCATATCGACTGAAAAATATCCAATTGTCAACGTAGAAGCTTAAAAATTCAGCAACAAACAACTGAAATTAGAGAAAAAACAGCTCTTTAAGACAATAATAAAGTACAACTTACGAAAAGCTATATTAAATTAAAAATTTTTCCACGTTTACTTTTTTATGAGCTTACAATTCAAAGGGATACTTTTATACATCCTAAGCTATTACGGACTATATGTGATGATGAATCTGCTTCGTTTAGAATCAATAAAAGTAAGCGGACAACAACATTTATTAACGATTATCGATATTAAAGAAAGGCATTCGCACCTTACTGTATATATAACCGCTATTAAATTGTCCTTATTTCAAAGACTGCCGGCTTATAAAGCTTTCTATAAACACAAGTTGTAAACAGTATTTTTGTTTTAGTTAGATTTAAATAATAAATTGTTTTTACTATATTTTATAACATTTTTAAACAGGGTACAAGAAACCGCGTTAACTTTATCTTGATAAGTTTTTAAAATTTTTCCCTAAGCATATTCCTTTCTAAATAATTAACAGCTAGTATGTAGAAATTATGTGGAAGAGGACGTATCCCTTTTCCGGCTGTAAGAGTACGAGGCGAGTATGGCACGCAGAACAAAATTGCAAACATTTGAAGTTGAAGTTGAAGAAGCCCTCACAAAAGCTATGAACTTTGATTTCGATGACACAGGATTTGAAACGATATCATCCAATAATTCTGAAAATGTTGTTAATGTCGATGATCTGATTCAAAAAATTGCAATGGCAGAAGAAGAATTTTTTGCTGAAAACGGTACGTCAACTTTTGTTTCTAATATTCATGATGAAGCTGTTGTTGATAAATCCGTTGTTGAACAGCTTTTTGCTCCAAAACCTTCACCTGATATTTCAGGTGGAACTGTTCATAATACATTATTGCCTACAAAACTTCTTCCTGCAAATGATGATATAACAACCCCTGTAAATTTTGGACCATTCAAGCAGCGTTCTTCCTCTCGAGTCTACTGGTATACAACAGCGCTTAGTGCTTTATGGGCAACGGGAGGAGCTTTTATTGCGCATAAACTCGCACCTACCGGACTCAGCTCCTTATCCAATATCAGCACTTTTGTTACATCCCCAACAGGACTTGCTGTAGCAGCCGGAACAGCAATTCCTATCCTTATATCTTGGGGCGTTGCTCAATTAACAAAACGTTCAAACGACTTGCATAATATTGCGCTTCTTATGACCAATGCTGCACAGCGCCTTAGTGAACCACAACATCTATCTGAAAAACAAGCTATTGCTATAGGGCAAACCATTCGTGAAGAAGTAGCGGCAATGAACGAAGGTATTGAACGTACCCTCGGACGTGCTGTTGAACTTGAAGCAATCATACAAGGTGAAGTTCACAATCTAGAACAAGCCTATGCTGAGAATGAATCACGCATTCACACATTAATCAAAGAATTGAGTAATGAACGCATAGCCATTTTGAATCACGCAGATCGCGTACAATCAACAATTAAAGGAACCCAAGAACAACTGAGTGATGAATTTGGTTTGGTTACCTCTAACATTGTGACCAATGTTGAAAAGCTTGCACAAACCCTTTCTCAAACTTTACAAAAACAAGGTGAAGACCTTGTTGAAAAACTTTCCTATGCCGGTGATGGCGTAACAAATCAACTTGTTGAAAAATTTAACAAAACAACAACACAAATTCAGCAGAAAAACACGGAATTTTTTCATGAATTAGGAAAAAACTTTGATGGTTTTGCAAAACGATTTGATCATAATGAAAAACAAATAGAAAAAACCTTTAATGAAACAGCTGAAAAAGCGGAAGTACATGTTGCTAAAATTGCAACACATATACAAGCAGTAACAGATCAAACTTTGCACGCTGTCGATGAAAAGTTTAAAGCCTTGGATAAAGCTCTTATTGATCGTAATAATCAATCTCTACAGAATTTTGATGAGAAGATCTTAAAGCTCGACGACCAAGCACATAAACTCTCTTCTAAATTTGATAACGTAACCTCGCAAGCAATTGGAGCCTTTGAACAACGTTTAGCAACTGTTGATCTTTCTCTTAAAGAACATAGTGATTCCATCATTGATTCCTTTATAGAACGCAGTCAGGCTTTAGAGGATAATGCTGAAAAACTTGGTAACTTCTTGGAAGCTCATGTCTTGAAAATAAATGAGAACCTCCAAGAAAAAACAGCAGACATTACCCATGCATTTACAAATGGACGTGAAGCTATTCTTTCTGCAATTGATAAAAGTAAGGAAAGTCTGAGAGAAGAAATTCAATATGTCGACAATGCCATTGTTGATATCATACAAGAACGTTCACAAGATTTTAAAGTACAACTTTCTGATCAACGAGCTCTTATGGCAGACATGCTCGATAACGAGAAAAATAAAATTGCGGATACATTAAGAAATCAAATTGATGTTTTGTCCCAAAATACTTCTCATATTGAAAAAGTTTTGGCTGATAATGTTCAAGTCGTTGATAAACAAGCTGAAAATCATATTACAAACATCATTCAATGCACTGAAAAGTTACAAGATGTCATTGTACAAAGTTGTAATACAACCCAAGATGCTTTAGAAGCACAAGCGAGAAATATTGATATCCGTGCCGATGCTCTGCGCGATTCTTTAGCGATTAATAGTTTTTCTCTCAATGAAGTTCTTGCCGATCAAGCACGCACACTTGAACAACGCATGGAAACAATCCATAATCTCATTGCAAAAAGTGATATACGTGTCGATGTTGCATTGAAACAACAAATAGATTTAGTTGAGAGTGCAATTGTCGCCAATAATAAAAACATTACTGAAACGGTTCAAGATCATATCAAAAACCTTGAAAGCCATGCCGAAATTTTAAAGAATACTCTCTCTCAATCGAGTGGTGTTTTCTTTGAAACCCTTGAAACACGTATGGAATCATTCGATACAGATCTAGAAGATCGTGCACACAAAATTTTTGAACGGACAACAACGCTAGAGGAAACATTATCTGAAAAATTTAGCCAAATCTGTGAAGCCATTGATATGCAAACATCTGTTATTGAGGAACGTTCTGACACATTAAAAACGTCTCTCATGATTAGTAATGAGCAAAGTCAGATAATTCAACAAGCGCTGGAAAGCAGTGTTGACAATATGCGTGTAACCTTAGAAGACTCTGTTAATACAGTGACAGATAACCTGCATAATAAGATTATAAAAGCTTCTGATATTCTTTCTTCTACGAGTGAACAAATTCTTTCATCTGTTACAAATGTTACTGCACAAGCAGAAAATATTCTCTCAGAATCAGGCAATCGCATTGTATCAAATGTCAAAAAAACTGTTTATGATACCAGTGAAAAAGTTCTGTCAGTTCTGTCTGAACAAACAGCGCATACTGTCGAAGCTTTCGCAACAGCCAGCCATAATGCACAAGCATTATTGAATGAAACTATTCACACATCAACAACAGCAATAGAACAAGTTCTTAATGAACGCTGTGATGTTCTTCATCACTCTATGCAAAATCTTAAAAATAATTTAGGATATCAGCTCTCTGATGTAACGAGCCGTCTGGAAGATGCTGGAAATCAAACAACAACACAAATTTCACAACATGTTGGAAAAATAACAGAGCTTACAAATCACTTAAATCAAGCAGCGCAAAATACGACAGAATCAATTGATTCTTTAACACAGCATATCGGTGAACAACTCTCTCTTTCCACACAAGATGCTGAACAAAGAATTTATGCACATAATGAATCTTTAGTGAATAGCTTAACCAAAGCTAACTCTGAAACACTTCAAACAATAACGATTATGAAGGAAGAGCTTGTTAATAATGTCTCATCCATCTTAACACAGTTGAATCAATCAATTTACAATTTTCACGAAAATAGTAATGTTTTATTATCGGCTGTTCAAAATATTGATGGGCAGTTTAATGAGAGTACGAATAATTTTTTCCGCAACACGGACCAAGTAGCAGAGCGTTTGTCAGCTTCAAATCAAGCGCTCAATACTAATGTTGAAATTCTGCAAGGACTTTCAAAGAGTACCTTTGAACAAATTAATCATATAACGAGCAGTTTTGGTGAACATGCAAAGACACTTTCCCAAACTATTCATGTTCTTGAACAGTCTGAAAATTCACTTAGTGCAACACTTGAAGAAAAACATAATACGCTTTCTGTATTAAGCGATGCTCTTGTTTCAAAGTCTCATGAAATTAATCAAATGATTGGGCATTATGAAAAAATCTTCAACTTAGCACTTGAACGCTCTGATAAGAATGCGCGTAACTCCACAAATTCATTCCAACAATCACTTAATAAGCTTGTTAGTGAAGCATCAACGCGTTTTTCAGAAGCAGCAGAAGATATACGTCGCTCCGCTGATGAAGTTCGTTTAGAGCTTTCAAAGATTAATAATGATATCAATGAAAATGTAAAAAAACTTCCAGAAAAAACAAAAGAAACAACGCAAACAATTCGCACAGCTTTGAATGAACAGATTACAGCGTTACAAGATTTAGTCAGTGTTATACAAAATGATCAAAAGAGCGCACAAAAACAGCTAATGTCAGCATTTCCTACATCATCAATGTTTAATCAAAAAAGTGACAGTTCCACTGAGTCTGTTAAAAAGATTGTGCCACCTAAGCCTATTTTGCAACAAGATCAAAGCAAAAAAAGACCAAATAAATGGGTATCAAATCTCTTAGAAAGAGCTTCACGTGAAGAAACATTTTATGATGCTCCCCCTAGTGATGATGTTTTAACATCAGTGCAAACAAAACCATCTCCTGCAAACTGCTCTCTTAATTCATTAGCTTCTGGTATAGTGCAAGCTATTA
Organism: Bartonella sp. AP65SXKL; assembly: GCF_042195725.1. Taxonomy (NCBI): domain Bacteria; kingdom Pseudomonadati; phylum Pseudomonadota; class Alphaproteobacteria; order Hyphomicrobiales; family Bartonellaceae; genus Bartonella; species Bartonella sp. AP65SXKL. Next base: position 71,925 of record NZ_JBHIOW010000003.1, on the reverse strand, counting down.
ATCACAATGCCATTGTTGAGCTATGGGATCATTATCAACGTGGACAAAAAAACATCGTAACAGAACGCCTTTATACCTTAAATGGACAAAAAATATTTGAAATGATTAAGAAAAAATATATGAGCGATTTTGGGTTTAAACGTTCAGTGAATCAATATGTTACAGATTTCGAAAAGCTCTTACGTGATATATCGCGCAGTTCTGGCTCTTCCAACTCAGTTCGCAAGTACTTGATATCAGATACCGGAAAAGTTTATACTATGCTTGCTCATGCAAGTGGTCGAATCCAATAACAAATAAGAAAGTGGAAAAAGATATTTTTTCCACTTTCTCTCTCCAGTTGTTTTAATGGCTCATCATAGAATGCTTTTTTTTCAACTGTAGCTTTGTACTTCAAAGGTTGGGATAATTGGCATGCGGTTTTCTTTGATATCCTAAGCAATAACCCTAAAGAAGCGTAATGGCTTATCAAACAACGTATCATTCTAAGAATGATAAAGCATGTTTTCTATTTCCTTATCTTTTTCTTAACTCCTTTATTTTTCATAGTTTCATAAAGGTACAAAATCGGTAATAATTATTTTTATTAATTGTGAAAAAAATTCATGCTTTTGTATTAAAATAGCTCATAGAAACACTTCTATTTATTTTTTTTTAATGTTTTTTATCCACATATTACTCTCGTTTGAATTATGTAAGTAAATATTTTTTATTATATTAGATGAGTTTGAGCTAAAAGAATCTTATTGTATTCAAATTTCTCATTCAACATACGAGATGATTCATTATAAATTATAAAGTTTGCATTATTAAGAGTTCAATTGAATAATAAACAAAACAACTCCCATTTTTAAAGTTCCAATTTCCTTTTAAATAGCTGCAAAAATAATTTATAAATTGCAAATTGTTATTTAAAATTTCTTCTACCTCCCTATAGAAATTTAAATAAAGAAGATGAAGTTAATAGAAAACACTCTTCTTTTCTTTCCTTAAGTTGTAAGCATTGCAAAAAAAATAATGGCTTGGTAATGTAATTATTAGTAATATTTTATTCGTTTGTAGACTAATCAATTTTTACGCGTTTTATTAAGGAAAGAAAAAACTAATCGTGCTTCTATCAATGAAATTATTCATGCACAAAAACAAAAAGAATCATCAAACTGGTTTTACGATCCAGAAGAGTTTTCTCATACTCATGCATTTTGATATTCAGAGAAATGAGGATCTATTAGTGGACAAAACCTTATCGTAGATGGAACATCTCATATACACATACGCTAACTTGGATATCATAAAAATGTCTAGAGAACGAAATAGTGATTTCAGTTCACCAAAAGCTGAACTTGACAGTGCCGCACTTTTTTATCACCAGTACCCTAAACCTGGAAAATTGGAAATACAAGCAACAAAACCTCTTGATAACCAACGTGATTTAGCTCTTGCTTATTCTCCAGGTGTTGCTGCACCATGTCTTGCAATTCATGAAGATCCTAATCTTGCTGCTCAATATACCTCCCGTTCTAATTTAGTCGCTGTTATATCCAATGGAACTGCTGTTCTTGGTTTAGGAAATATTGGCCCTCTTGCTTCAAAGCCAGTTATGGAAGGTAAAGCCGTTTTATTCAAAAAATTTGCGAATATTGATGTCTTTGATATTGAAATTGATGCATCCGATATAGAACAAATGGTACAAACGGTATCGACTTTAGAACCTACATTTGGTGGTATTAATCTTGAAGACATTAAGGCTCCTGAATGTTTTGACATCGAAGAAAAGCTTCGTGCTAAAATGAAAATTCCAGTTTTTCATGATGACCAACATGGAACTGCCATTATTGTTTCTGCGGCTGTATTAAATGCCTTAAATCTTTCAGGAAAAAAAATTGAAAATGCAAAAATAGTTACCTCAGGTGCAGGTGCTGCTGCCCTCGCTTGCCTTAATCTTTTGGTTCGTCTTGGGGCAAAAGTTGAAAATATTTGGCTTAGTGACTTAGAGGGAGTTGTTTATGAAGGTCGCAAGACCCTTATGGATCGTTGGAAAATCAATTACGCACAAAAAACGGACGCACGAACTTTATCTGATATTATTGATGATGCGGATATTTTTCTAGGCCTATCTGCAGGTGGTGTTTTAAAGCCTGAATATCTTAAAAGAATGGCTCAAAATCCACTCATTTTAGCACTGGCTAATCCAGTACCAGAAATTATGCCTGAAGAAGCACGCTCTATACGACCAGATGCAATGATCTGCACAGGACGCTCTGATTATCCCAATCAAGTTAATAATGTCCTTTGTTTTCCCTATATCTTCCGTGGTGCATTAGACGTAGGTGCTAGTGCAATTAATGAAGAAATGAAAATGGCCGCTGTTCATGCGATTGCTGCCCTTGCACGTGAAGAAACTTCAGATGTTGTAGCACGTGCATACTCAAAAGAACCACCCAATTTTGGACCAGACTATCTAATCCCCTCTCCTTTTGATCCGCGTTTAATACTGCGTATTGCCCCCGCTGTTGCTAAAGCAGCAATGACAACTGGTGTCGCCATTCGTCCCATTGAAGATATGGAGGCCTACTATGATATCCTCAATCGATTTGTCTTTCTTTCTGGTTTAACAATGAAACCTGTTTTTGCTGCAGCAAAAACAGCAAAACGTAAACGCGTCATCTATGCCAATGGTGAAGATGAACGCGTCCTTCGTGCGGCACAAGTTGTCATTGAAGAACAAACAGCAACGCCCCTCCTTATCGGCCGTCCACATGTCGTAGAAGCAAGATTAAAACGCTTTGGTTTAAGAATTCGTCCCGGTATAGATTTTGAATTAACAAACCCTGAAGATGATCCACGTTTTCGTGATTATGTTAATTTATTTTTTCATTATACAGGAAGGCGTGGTGTTACGCCTGAAATGGCAAAAACAGTAGTGAGAACATCAACAACGGCTATTGCTGCCCTTGCCGTTATGCGTGAAGAAGCAGATGCAATGATTTGCGGCTTAGAAGGACGCTTTGAACGTCAACTTGAATTGATTGAACAAATTATCGGTCTTGATCCTCATGTTCACCGTTTTTCTGCTATGAGTTTGCTTATCTCTCAACAACGTACTCTTTTCCTTACAGATACTTACGTCAATGAAAATCCTTCTGCAGAAGAAATCGCTGAAATGACTGTGTTGGCAGCTCAAGAAGTTGAAGCATTTGGAATAACACCAAAAGCAGCCTTATTATCACACTCAAACTTTGGTTCTAAAAACACAGAAAGTGCGCGTAAAATGCGACGTGCAACAGAAATTCTTGCCAAATTACACCCTGATTTAGAAGCAGATGGTGAAATGCATGCTGATGCTGCCCTTTCCAAAGTTTTTCGTGATCGTGTTTTTCCTAATTCTCGTCTTAAAAGTGAAGCTAATTTGCTTGTCTTTCCAACACTTGATTCAGCCAATATCACGCTCAACACTGTTAAAAGCCTCACAAATGCACTCCATGTTGGTCCTATTCTAATCGGGGCAGCACGTCCCGCCCATATCTTAACACCTTCAGTAACTTCCCGGGGAGTTGTTAATATAACAGCCCTTGCTGTCCTTGCTGCCAATAGAAAAAATAGTCTCGTAAAATAAATGCGTAATAAAATTTCAAAGTTTTTTAAATATTGAGATATAGTATTTCATGTACTGTAAACCTCTTTTCTCTATAGATAAAGACAGCTATATTCTGGATTAAGTCTTTTTTTTAAAGAGAAAAAAGGCTAGAAGAACAATATTAAATGTATTTTGAATTTACTAACTCTATAATAAGGAATCCGTACATTGCCTTCCACGTTTGATAAAGTTGCTGATATCATTGCAGAAATCAGTGAAATTGATCGCAATACAATTACACCTGAGAGTCATACAATTGACGATTTAGGAATCGACAGTCTTGATTTTCTTGATATTGTTTTCGCTATTGATAAAGCTTTTGGAATAAAAGTCCCTCTAGAACAATGGACACAAGAAGTCAACGAAGGTACCGTTGCAACAGAAGAATACTTTGTTCTTAAAAACCTTTGTGCAAAAATTGATGATCTCGTTGCCTTAAAACAGGCGGAGTAGTTTTTTCGCCATGCATGATCAATCTGTATTCATCACTGGTATAGGTCTCATAAGCTCTCTGGGGGAAGGAACTGATCAACATTGGAATCTCTTAAATGATCCAATCCGTACACCAAACCTAGATTATACAACTTTTTCACCTTACACGGTTCATAAATTGCCCGAAATTGATTGGAGTTTACAAATTCCTAAAAAAAGTGATCAACGGCAAATGGGAACATGGCAGCGTCTTGGTACCTATGCGGCTGGTCTTGCTCTTGATGATGCCGGCATGAAAAATAATGAACAACTCACTTCAACAATGGATATGATCGTAGCGGCAAGTGGGGGAGAACGTGATATTACTGTTGATACACAGATTCTTTCTAAAGCGCGCGCTGTTGCCGATCATGCTTCTATGTTAAATGTTGCTCTTTCAACTGAACTTCGTCCAACATTATTTTTGGCACAACTTTCAAACCTTTTGGCAGGAAACATTTCAATTGTTCATAAAGTCACTGGATCATCTCGTACATTTATGGGAGAAGAAGGCAGTGGTCTTTCTGCACTTCAAATTGCTGTAGCTCGTATTAAATCAGGTCAAAGTACCCATGCTCTTGTAGGAAGTTCCTATAATGCACAAAGTTATGATATGTTGTTGGCGCATGAGCTTGGTGGTCTTTTAACCCATAATGGATGGAGCCCAGTGTGGGATCGTGGAATCTATCCAGGCGGCGGTGTCATAGCAGGTTCTGGTGGGATCTTCCTAGTTATTGAAAGTGGAGAACATGCCAAAAAACGCAACGCACGTGCTTATGCTGAAATTAGCCAAATTATTACAGACCAAACAGATAGAACCAAAATTCCACTTAGAGATTCAATTGCAACAATGTTAAAAACTGCGGGCGCTAAATCTGCCTTAGCCATTTCAGCAGCCTCAGGAGCTCACGAAGCAACAAAAGCAGAACAAAATGCTCTTGATAATGCTGATCTATCTTACCGTGGCATTACAACATTATTTGGTTATATGCGGGAAGCACAATTTCCTCTAGCTCTAGCTCTTGCAGCACTTTCAATTGAAAAAAAACGCGGTTTTCCAGCGTTAAGTCCTCATGAAAAACCTTTTTCTAAAGAAGTACGTGAAATATTTGTTACAACGATTGGTATAAAAAGAGCTGAAGGTATTGTGCGTCTTACTGCTGTTTGAAGGGGAATTTCTATAGTGAAATATCATGATCATTTTGGGCGTCCACTTGTAGCAATAACTGGTGCAGGCATTGTCACATCACTGGGACAAGGGAAACATGAAAATTGGCAAAAATTAACAAGTGGTGTAAGTGGTATCCACAAAATAACACGTTTTCCCGTTGAGGGATTAAATACATATATTGCTGGAACAATTGATTTTCTTAAAGAAAGTACACTTGGTGCTTCAGCTCTCTCTGAGAAGCTTGCACATCTTTCTGCTGAAGAAGCTTTAGAACAAGCTGCTATTGATAAAAAAAATTTTAATGGACCACTCTTTCTAGCTGCTCCTCCTGTTGAACTTGAATGGAAAGCACGTTTTAGTCTTGATCAAGAGGAAGAATTCAATAATGAGCCTTCTTATGCACATCTTCTTAAAGTCTGTAAGGATAAACTCCATGAGACGCTTTTTGAATCCACACAATTTGGTGCAATTGCAGAAAAACTTCAAAAAACATTTGGCACAAAAGGACTTCCTGTTACACTTTCCACTGCCTGTGCATCTGGTGCAACAGCAATTCAATTAGGTGTTGAGTCTATTAGACGGAGAGAGACAAATAGAGCTCTCATAATTGCGACAGATGGATCAGTTTCAGCAGAATCTCTTATTCGTTTTTCGCTACTATCTGCTCTTTCAACTCAGAATGAGCCTCCAGAAAAAGCAGCAAAACCCTTTAGCCGTGATCGAGATGGTTTTGTTATGGCAGAAGGCTCAGGCGCTCTTGTTCTTGAATCTCTTCAAAGCGCATTAAACCGTAATGCTACAGTTTTAGGAATTTTAGCTGGCTGTGGAGAAACCGCCGATGACTTTCACCGTACACGTTCAAAACCCGATGCATCACCAGCAATTGAATCCGTTCGCAAAGCTTTAGACGATGCAAAAATAACCATCAATGAAATTGACTATATTAATGCCCACGGAACTTCAACACCTGAAAATGAAAAAATGGAATATCTTGCATTATCAACAGTATTCGGTGATCTTTTAGAGCATATTCCTGTCTCTTCTAATAAATCAATGATTGGGCATACATTAACTGCTGCTGGTGCAATAGAAGCGGTTTTTTCGCTTTTAACCATTCAATCGGGAATACTTCCACCAACAATAAATTATGATAACCCTGACCCTACTATCCCCTTAGATGTTGTTCCTCATCATAGCCGTAAGTCCTGTGTCAATGCGGTTTTGTCAAACTCATTTGGATTTGGTGGTCAAAATATGAGTCTTGTTATCACTGCATATAAAGGATAATCCTGTAATAATAAAATTTTATAACGCTAACCAATAATATATTTAAGGGGGATGATAATGCGTGCACTGCAACTCTTCGATGATCGTCGGCTTGAAATCACCAATATTTCCCCGCCATCTTCACCTAGTATAGGTGAAGTAACTGTGCGGATAAAAGCCGTTGCTCTTAATCATATTGATGTATGGGGATGGCGTGGCATGGCTTTTGCGAAAAGAAAAATGCCACTCATCATTGGTGCAGAAGCCTCTGGTGAGGTTATACAAATAGGAGATGGCGTTGAACATCTCCAACTTGGACAGATTGTCTCAATTTATGGTGCACAAACCTGCGGAGTATGCCAAGCTTGTCATGAAGGACGGGATAATCTTTGCAGTAATGTAAAGGGAGTCTATGGTTTTCACCTTGATGGATTTGCGTGTGAGCTTGTCAATTTGCCAGCACGTTTATTAGTTCCATCACCTCCCCAATGTGATGAATTGCAAGCAGCAGTTGCTCCAATTACTTTTGGTACCGTAGAACATATGCTTTTCGATAACGCAAAACTACAAGCAGGAGAAACAATCCTGGTACAGGCTGGTGGCTCAGGTATTGGTTCTGCAGCCATTCAACTTGCAAAACACATGGGCTGTACAGTTATCACAACTGTAGGTTCAGATGAAAAAATTGCAAAAGCGCACTCTCTTGGGGCAGATCATGTGATTAATTATCGTAAAGATCGTTTTGAAGGTGTAGTGCGTAAATTAACCCAAAAAAAAGGTGTTGACGTTGTTTTTGAGCATGTTGGTGTCGATACATGGAACGGTTCTCTGTTATGTATGAAAAAAGGAGCACGCTTAGTGACTTGCGGTTCTACCTCTGGTGTTTCAGCACCAATAAATCTCATGCAATTATTCCAGCAACAGCTTAAAATATTCGGTTCATTTGGCTGCCGTATGGAAAATATGAAAAATGCCATGCAAAAAATGGCACAAAAAGCCGTACACCCTGTCATTGATACAATTGTTGGGCTGGATGAAATTGATACAGCTTTAAAACGAATGGAGAGTCGTGATGTTTTTGGTAAAATTATCCTTAAAATCGATTAAATCATGATGAAGCTTTCTCTTAAAAATCTCATATATCGTATTAAAATTGTAGCTAAAAAAATATCCTACTTGTTATGGGCATATCTACTCTTTGGTTCTTTATTTATTCTAAAATGTTTTCCAGCCAAAATGGGAATTTCTTTTTTTGCTTGGTTAGCAAAAAAAATTGGTCCCTTTGTACATCGTCATCAAATCACACTCGCAAACCTTAGGAGTGCATATCCAGAAAAAACAGAGCAAGAACTCCGTGCGATTGCAATAGAAATGTGGGAAAATATAGGACGTTTCCTAGCCGAATATATTTTTCTTGATAAAATTTTTGATTTTGATCCTCATGCAGACGAGCCAGGTTTCATTGAGGTTAAAGGCACTGAAATATTTGAGCGATTAAAAAATGAAAAAAAACCACATATTTTTTTCACCGCACATACTGGAAATTTTGAACTTCTGCCTATTTGTGCACAAAGTTTTGATCTTAATGTTACGGTATTATTTAGACCACCCAATAATCCCTATGTTGCCAAACGAATCCTTAAAGCACGACAAACTTCTATGGGACACCTTGTTCCCTCCAAGGCCGGAGCAGCATGGGCATTAGCAGCCAAATTAGAAGAAGGTGAAAATGTTGGTATGCTCGTTGATCAAAAATTTCGCCGCGGTATCATGGGAACATTTTTTAACAGACCTCTTAAAACAAACCCCTTAATTATAAAACTTGCTCGACAATATGACTGTGATATTTATCCAGCACGTTGTATTCGTTTGCCTAGTGGACGTCATCGTTTAGAGTTATATGACCATGTAGAACTTCCACGTGATGAAAAAAATGATATCGATATAGCTGCTTCTACGCAAAAATTAAATGATATTGTTGAATCTTGGGTCCGTGAATATCCTGGACAATGGATGTGGTTACATAGACGTTGGGACATCTAACATAAGCTCTATTGCTTACAAAGGAAGTGCAAAATGTTAGCCTCAAAAGATATCAAAGATCTCACTGCAATTATCACTGCATTACGAAACTCTGATAATGGTTGTATCTGGCATAAAAAACAAACTTTTGAATCCCTCATACCCTATATGCTCGAAGAAGTTTACGAAGTCATCGATGCCATTGAACGAAAGAATCGAAAGGATCTCTGTGAAGAACTTGGGGATCTTCTTTTACAAGTTGTCTATCATGCTACCATAGCACAAGAAGAAGGCAGCTTTACTTTTGAAGATGTTGTTTATGCAATCACAGAAAAAATGATTCGACGCCATCCTCATGTTTTTGGAAATACCGAGCAAAAAAAACGAGGATTTATAAAAGAGGAGTGGGAATATATAAAAAAAAGAGAACAGGTTGAACAAAAAAGAATGTGCGAAGAAAAAAACAACAATTCCTCCATAGGCATACTCGCAACAGTAAAACAAATCCAGCCAGCAAACCAAGAGGCACTTGCTTTACAAGAAGCAGCAGCTAAAGTAGGTTTTGATTGGCAAAAAAGTGATAAAGTTTTTGAAAAAATAGAAGAAGAACTCGAAGAGCTCAAAGAAGCCATCAAAAATAAACAAAACTCAGAGATAGAAGCAGAGTTTGGAGATCTCTACTTTATACTCCTTAACCTCGCGCGCCACTTAGCGATTGATTCACAAAAAGCATTAAAAAAAACGAATATAAAATTTCGAAATCGTTTCGCCTATATTGAAGAAAAGCTATCCACTCAATCTAAAACACTCACTGACGCATCCTTGAATGAAATGGAAGCACTTTGGAAGCAAGCTAAAAATGAACGATAAAAAATAGTAGATTTCTTCTACCTAAAAGAACAAGCCCCTCTAAAATTACTAAATTATAATTTAGCTCAGCTCAATTTGTTTTATATTGATCCTGCGTAGCAGGACGAAGTTCCACCGATTCGCCACACCCGCATGCTGAAACTTGATTAGGGTTTTTAAAGACAAAACCAGACTGAAGCGTTGTCACTTCATAATCCATCTGCGTCCCTAATAAAAATAATACCGCATCATGTGCTACAAAAACACGGGCACCATTCACTTCAACAACATCCGCATCTATCCCCTTTTCTTTGACAAGAGTAATTGTATACTCCATCCCTGCACAACCACCTTTTTTGATACCAACAAGAATACCCTGTGCATCTTTTGCATCCATAATCGCTTTAACACGATCCACTGCTGCTTGCGTCAAGTTTATTACCGAAAAACGGCTCATCCTTTACTCTTTTCTTAGTTCAATAGACACTTTGAAAGTTTTTCCTCTATAATATTTTATCTGATATTTTAGAAAAAAAACAACAAAACATAAATTAAAGCATTCTGATCTTGTTTATTTGGATAAAAATACATACCCGTAAAATGAGATTTGTGATTATACAATCCAGAACTTACAATTTTTTATCCATATAAAATGAAAATACCTCGTCTATAAAACTCTAAAAAACGAAAACTTTTCAAAACCATACATTCACTCCTCTTCTTTTGAAAATCTTTATCTTTTTAGAAAAGTAACGATTAGGTAAGAAAAAAATATACCTTCAGCACTCATTTGCTCCAATTCATACCTCTACACCAATCTTACCCCCTCCTCACAATCTCAAAAGTAATTAAATGCATACATCTATTAACTATAGAGCTAAAAATTTAATGATCACAAAGAATTTTACAAATTCGTTATTTATCTTGAATTAACAACAAAATATTGATGTCCAAAATTTTTACTTTCAAAAGCTCTAAGTGCAAGAGCATTTTAGATTTTATTCTGTTTATTTTTTCTCTTGCCTTTAAAGAAACAGTCATTTAATCGTTTTACACGAACTCGGAGCGTAGCGCAGCTTGGTAGCGCACTTGACTGGGGGTCAAGGGGTCGTGGGTTCAAATCCCGCCGCTCCGACCATTTTTAAAATGCTATAAATAAGCTTACTTAAAAAGTGAATCATTATGCATTTCAATTGCACACACATGAACTTTTTCTTCAACGTAGAATAATGTGCAATGATATTTTATCATAAATTCGAGATAAGCTTTTTTATTAAAATGCGCTTCGTTCTTAGGAAAACACATACGAAACGCGAGACCTTTTGCCTCGCGTTTTTTATTTTTCAGAAAAATTTATAATTATCCGATCTCATATTTTCTAAATTTTCTTTACACAATAACGTCGCTGTTATCATTTTTTGTAATGGATGGTGACATCTGTACGGTTATCTTTTTGGGTTTTAATTCAGCTGGCATTTCCCTTTTAAGCTGAATATGAAGAAGCCCATCTCCAAGTTCTGCCCCAATAACCTTAACATGATCAGCCAAATGAAAACGCCGTTCAAAAGCACGCGAAGCAATGCCTCGATAAAGGAATTCTCGCTCTTCATCATCATTTTTAGACTTTCTGTCTCCCTTAACGATCAGCTGGTTACAATGCGTTTCAATATCAATTTCATCTTGAGAAAAACCAGCAACCGCCATAGAAATTCTATAAGAATCTTCAGTTAAACGCTCGATATTATAAGGGGGATAAGAAGAAACTTCGTCTGGTTGTGTTCTAGAATCAAACCAGTTAAAAAGATGATCAAAACCTACTGTGGAACGATAAAATGGTGAAAAATCTACTTGACGCATAATATTGCCCTCCTCTAGAGCGACTATAATTTATAATTAATTCACAAAGTTCCCATATGGCAAACTTACTTGTGAACCTGCGGCCCCATCATGGCAACCGCATTATATTATCTAGTAATCGTTTTTCTTTATTTCAACTCTTTGGGACCTAAATTGATAAAAACTATCTAAAAAGCAATATACCCCTTTTTTAATCCTCTTTCTTCATTACATAAATGTCAAAGCACTAAGCGGCAAATACACTGTAAAGGATTTCAATTGGAAACACCTCTTTATCCCATAGACTGGGGTTCCACTTTTCTTAATATCCATCATGATACTCTTAAAATAGCAATAGATCACGAAATTCGTTTTGCTATAACATATCCTGAGGTGGAAAAATCTAAGGGAACAATTGTTATTCTCAAAAGCTACGCAAATACTTTAGAAAAATATTTTTTATTAATAAATGAAATTTCTAAACGCGGTTTTCATACAGCAATATTTGACTGCTTTGATCAAGAAAAAACATCCTTCAAGATAAGAAAACAAAGCCGACATCATTGTTTTGATATAAATAATGATATTAATGACTTATATAAATTTCTTAAAAGTATTGTTTATCCTAATTGTCCGCCGCCTTATTCTATGCTCGCCTATGGCATAGGTGGATTGATAGCACTTAGCGGATTAGATCTCATTAATCATCAGTTTAATAGATTGCTCTGTGTTTCTCCCCTTTTTGCTCCATTCGGCAATAAAACGAATAGTTTTCAACATAAATTAACACAATTTCTTTCTGATATAGGTCTTGGCTTTATACCAGTGAAAGATGGGAAAAAATTAAACAAGACAAAACAAAAAAATATACAATTGGGACACATAGATAAAGTGCCGCTCCCTTCCATTAAGCCCCCAACATCCCAATGGATGGCTTCAGTATTTAATGCGATTGATTCTATGAAGAGAAATGTACTTCATGGAGATTTACGAATCCCAACACTCTTTATTCTTGCCAATCAAAACAATATTGCAAACAACATTGAAGTGCGGCAATTATGCCAACACACACGTCTAACAGAAAGTATTACTATTACAGGCGCTAAACTGGATACAATTATGGTTAACGAAGATTATAAAAAGCAATTTTGGGCTGCATTCGATGCATTTATTCCCGATAATGTATCTGTAAAATAGCACTAAACCTTAATTTCCGCTCCGCCCCATCAAAAAAGAATTTTTCTACGAGCATTGGATCTACAAAAACTTTTAAATATAATAGATTTTTCTTTCCAACCACTCATATGATTCGTTTTCTAGCCTCTACAGACAAGCCATGACCTAAATATTCACCATGCATTCTAATAAAAAAACTAATATACAAAGTATATCATTACATTAAACAATATTATTTTACATCATAAAAAATAACTTAATAAAAAAACTATTTATATAAATAAAAATAATAAATTTATCTTAATATAACATGATACATATTTACAAATAAAGCATCAAAATACTATTTTTGATCTGTTATTAAGTGATAATTTAATATTATATCTAGGAAAACAATAATTTTCATCTATTTAAGGAAAAAACTGGAAATAAAGCGCATTTATAATATTTATTACAAATCTCTATAAAAACAAATAACTATAAAATTTCTATTTCTTAGGAGAACTTTTTAAAAACAATAAATTAACATAATATTCTTTTAATTTCTCGATATAGGAAGTCCCTACAATAACGGTTTTCATAAGTTTTTTAATGGAATTCTGATAATAATCAGTAACTTTAAAAGAAAAGATAGTAATGAATCATCTTAGTAGTTTTAGAGAACCCCTTCTTTTTTCAAAATCACATATATTTCGAATTTAACCAACTCACAACGAATATGCTGTATTTTGAATCAGAATGTAAGAATTAACCATTTTGCCATTCATTTCAATTATGAGCATTTTACCATCTTTTTTATAAATACTCTATATTGTATAATTGATGCGGCAAAACTCTGACAAATGGAGCCATTGGAATATAATCATGAAACGAATCCTGCTCGCAGAAGATGATAACGATATGCGTCGCTTTCTCGTAAAAGCCCTAGAACGTGCAGGCTACGAAGTCGCCGATTTCGATAATGGTATTAGCGCATATGAACGTTTACAAGAAGAGCCATTTTCCCTTCTCCTGACTGATATTGTCATGCCAGAGATGGACGGAATCGAACTCGCACGACGTGCTACTGAGATTGACCCTGATTTACGAGTAATGTTCATTACGGGTTTTGCAGCGGTAGCACTCAATTCAAATAGTGATACCCCTCCTGATGCAAAGGTTCTCTCTAAGCCATTTCACTTACGTGAACTCGTCAATGAGGTTGAAAAAATCCTTATTGCTGCTTAAAAAGTATTTTTTAAAGTTATTTGCATCTGTTGAAAGAGAAAATGAAATTAGGCATTGACGTTTGGCATTCTATATGGTGTATGCAACATCAATGAATGGGCGTGTAGCTCAGCGGGAGAGCACTACGTTGACATCGTAGGGGTCACAGGTTCAATCCCTGTCACGCCCACCATTCAACTTTATAGTATAAATAAATTATCGAATTATCGTATTCTTCCAAGGTACGGGATGCGTAAATAAAGATTCGGAAATAAGATTTTGCAACATGCCTCTACAAAGGGCATACTTTACGGAGTGTTTCTAATATTTTTTACGTTCTGATAGCGCCTCTTAGGGGAAGCCATCTAAAAGTATCACAAACGTAATAACAGCCTCATTTTGCAACAGATTAGAAGTTTGATTTTAAAATTCTTTCCACAAGCATAGGCTTCCGTTCTAAAAAATATTGTTTGTTTCCTGATCTATCCCCTGTTTTTCTTAATTCTTTCATGTCTATTGGTATACAACTTGTTGTCCAAACAGTTAGATATAACCACAGTCACTTCGATAGATATAAAACACTTAACCTTAGAGCTGTATTTTGAGTTTACCAATTACAGATTATAATAAAATATTAAAAAGAGTAAAAAACACGATAAAAGCAATTTTTTTCATTCTAAAAATACATTTGTTTTATAATCATGTTTTATTGTTTGCCATGTTGAATGAGAAATCCGAATATCGTAATGTTTTCTCATTTCAAACCTATTTATATTGAATTAAACAAAACCGTCTCTCTTACACGTCATAAGAGGAATTAATATTAAGTAAAAATTGTATAAAAAAACACAAAAATGCCGATAAATGCCTCAAGTGCTGAGATCTATTGCAACATCGGAGGCTGACAAATAGGCAAAGTGTATGATAATGTCAGCTTATTTCTTCATAAGTGTAAAGATGATGGAGCTCAATGGATTTATCATTGTACCATTCACGAGCGCCAGCGTGAAGTGAGCTCTAAGAGATATCTCTTAAAACAAAGCCTGTAAAATGGCATTCTCCTCACACTGTATTCCTATTGAAATAATGATCACCTTGAACCGTGTGAGTTTAGATCTTCAAAGCTCATCTGCATAACATTTTAATGTGATTGTTATCCAATATTAAAATACTTCTAACATGATGTACAAACTATAAAGAAATAAGAAAAAACATTTGAAAATGTAAATATGAAATCTAAAAATTTAACTCTAAGATACAATCTATCTTCATTCATATAAATACACAGTATACATTCTTAAACCTATAAGACTAAGAAAACCTAAACATTGATGAAACCTATAACCCTACCTGAGAAACAGTGACAATCATGTTAAATCAAATTGTCCGCAAGTGTCTCTCATTGAAAAAAACAATATCTTATCTGGACGGCACATATAACATCTTTTTATACGAAAAAACTATAAAGAAGTAATTCGTTATGAATCACAGCTTCCAAGACAAGAAGATATTTTCCACCTCTTGTGCCATCTGTAAATTCTCATCATAAACAGATATCGTTTTTATTCTTCAATGTTTCATAAACTGTTCTAAATCGAATCCATCATGCCTTGTATCTAATCAAAATCGATCTTACCAAAGATCATGCTAAAAAACGTAATAATATTATTCATAAAAAATAAAAAAATCACAATAGATGTTTTTTGGCAATTTCACCAGCACTAGCAGCAATGCTTAAATCTAATCTAAGAAATAAAATATTCATTTTCAGAAAGATGAAAAGAAGCTCATAAAAAAGAGTTTTTGTAATCTGTTTCCTAAAGCATGTGATATAGTAGCAACACGCGGCAAGAATATGCAATGCTAAAGTTTCAGCAATCAAAAGCAATTTTTACTGAAAAAAGAGAAAACAGCATCATTTTATACTAAAACAGTCAACAGAAAACGTGTAGCAGCAAAATAAACCAAAAAACATCAAAAAGGTTCGGGATTATACAGAAAAATAAGCTAATAGAATAAAAGGAAAACTCTCTAACTTTTTATAGCCTATAAATATCATTTAAACATGGTGATCCCGACAGGATTCGAACCTGTGACCCACGGCTTAGAAGGCCGTTGCTCTATCCAGCTGAGCTACGGGACCCAACTGATTATTTTCTCAATTCAAAATAGCATCTTCAATTCAATGTGTCCAAGAATGCTGCCGATCACTGCGAAAATTATCAGAATAAGAAATAGCACGTCGAATCGATGTATGTTTCTTTTCTACACGGTAAGAGATAGCATTCTTACGTGCAAAAGCAATCGCTTCTTCCTTCCTATTAAATCGAATCTTTACCTGATTATTCATATCAGACGTTGCCGTGTAGCCCATAAGAGGTTCAAGCATTTTTGCTTTCATTGGCTCATACTCTAGAATCCAAAAAACTGTATTCCCCTTACCTGACTGCATAGCTGTCTTAGCAGGACTATAAATACGTGCGATCATGCCTTTTTCCTTCAGATTACACAACGCTTGGATGATAGTTTCTCACCACAAGTACCCAATTGGGTCATTCTCACACACTCAATCAAATATGGTCGGAGCGATAGGATTCGAACCTACGACCCCCTGATCCCAAATCAGGTGCGCTACCAGGCTGCGCTACGCTCCGCCATTTACATTTACTTGATGCACATTTCCTAAAATTTTCACAACAGAAGTGCAAGAGAAAAACACACTTTTTTTTAATTTTGTTGCATTTCTTTACAAAAAAGCACATTTTTTAATTTTTCCCCCTACTCAATAACAAATTTATTGACAAATAGTAGAAAATAACTTCCGTAAGAAAATCCAATCTATATTAAAAAATAACGAATTTCTCTATAAGGATTTCATAATTTTTATCCTGTTTTAAGCAAGCTCTCATTGTATCAAAACACATTCCACAGATACAATTTTAGAAAAAATGACTTAAATATCATAGAAAAACTTTCCCAAAGAGAACATAAGCCAAAAAATTCAGCTGTATTAAGCTTTTTTCCCCTCTTTTTCTATCTTCCCAAAGACTCTTTTATTAAAAATTCTAGAATCTTCTACAATCCAAACCCATAAACAACAAACATTTTTTCAAAGCACAAAGGTTTTATTATAAATAAAATAAAGCGCTCTTTTTAGAAAAATTTTCAAATGCGAAGATGGTAAGAATTCAACATCATACAATAAAATCTCAAAGCTATTTAAAATAAAAACACGATAAGAGTAAAAAACACTATTTTTTACTCTTATATAGATATCCAAAAAGAAGAAAATTTAAATGACTTGTCTTCCACATATTGAAACGATAATAGAAGGACAGAATAATTAAGCCATGATAAGGAGTATTTACGGATTTCTTCTATTTAAAACTTCAGCAATAACAGCACGTGTTATTTTTCTTTTTCTTTGTAATGCCAACTGATCAACAGAATCAACAACACGCTTCAATGAAAATAAAGAACGTTCACAACGGCTTACAAGATAATAAACCGTATCTGGATGTACAATAAGTTGCCTATCGGAAAAAAGCTTAAATGCAACAGCTGTTAACAATGCATCATCAGGCTGATTAATTTCAACGAACATCACCGAATTAAGACGACTTTTTAGATCATTTAACATTAAATTCCAAGCGGAAGGAAGTGTTTGTGCCGTCATCAATAAAGTAGCCTGTCGTGCATCAAGATTTGCTTGCTTAATACTGTTAATTAAATGAAAAAGTTCTGTCTCATTGATTTCACCTGTATCAATATCCTCTATTAAAAATGATCTGCCTAAAGAAGCCATAGTAACAGCCTGATCAAGTTCATTGTGCTGAATCCTGAAAGCATCTGCTTTTTGGAGCCATATATTAGAAAAATGCGTTTTTCCAGATCCTTCTTTACCAACCAAAACTGCAATAGGTAAGCTCCAATTGGGCCAGTGATCAATAAGCTGAAAAGCCATACGATTGCTTTCCGTTACCACTAAATCCTCAAATTGAAAAATCGGATCATAAGGAAAATTTAAAGATAATTGCGTTTCACGCCCATTCATTTTAGCGGCTCCGAATTTCCGCTTCGCGAATACATCTGAGAACTCAGATAAGTATGAAGAGCAAAACGAACTAAAACGCCAACAGCCGCTGCCGCAGGAACAGCAACAAGCATACCAGTAAAACCAAAGAGTGAAGAAAAAGCAAAAAGTGAAAACATCAACCATACGGGATGTAATCCCACTGATGAACCTACAAGCTTGGGTTGAAGAATATAACCTTCAATAAATTGACCAATTAAAAAAAGTGCCATCACAACAATGATTCCCCCCCAATTATTGGGATAAAACTGGACCCATGCAATACCAACAGAAAGGACCAAACCACTCATTGTGCCGATATAAGGAACAAAGCTAATAAGACCAATAAACATACCAATCAAAAGACTAAAATTGAGTCCTGCAATCGTTAAACCAATAGCATAATAGCCTCCCAATATGAGACAAACTGTTCCTTGTCCACGAACAAAGCCTGCAATAGCTCTATCCATTTCATGAAAAATACTACGAACGGTTTCCAGATGATCCCGCGGTATTAACGAATCGATTGCTGTTACCATACGTGGCCAATCTAATAACATATAAAATGCCACCACAGGTGCCACAACAAATAGGCTAACGATATTAACGATTGATTTTCCTGACTTTAAAAGTGAATTCAAAAGAGACGTGATAAAATCCGAACCTTCTCCCAAAAATCCTTTAATATTATTCCGTAATTCATTTGGATCACTTCCAAAATAGCGCCTTAACCAATCAAAATCATGCTCAACAAAAAAGGTTTGAATACGATTAATGTAAACAGGTAAACCATCACTCATAAATTGCTGTATTTGCCAACTAATAACAGGAATCAAAATAATTAAAGCAGCAACAAAGGTAATAACAATAAATAGGGTGATAAGGACAGTCCCAAACACACGACGAATACCAAATTTTTCAAGTAATTGAACAATGGGATTGAGAAAATAAGCCAACACAATCCCTGCCACAAAAGGAAGCAAAATTGATCCAAAAACAAACATAAAAAGAATGAAAAAAATCAGCGTACCAAGCCAAAAAAAGATTTGTCTTTTCATATTATTCGGCAAAGGTAATTGAGTATACGCTGGCACATAAGTCTTATAACGATCACGAGATGTATTCTCACTCACTTTCTTTCTCATAAGCTGCCAAGAGGACTGTCCGTGATTATCTGATATCTTGCTCATAAAATATCCTAAAAAATTCTTCACAAAAAATTATAAACAACTTCAAAATAAGGTACAAGAAAAGTTGCTTATTTTCTTATCAATATCTCTTGCAGAGAGAACTCTATCATGGCATTGCATAATATCAAAACCTGATTTTCCATTAAAGGAAGGCTCCAATGAGCAATCAAGATCTTACAAATAATAAATCCAAGGCTGGGGATAAATCCAAAGCTGGTCTTACCTACGCAAAAGCCGGTGTAAACATCGATATGGGTAATGCCATGGTAGAAAAAATTAAACCCTTTATACGCGCAACAAAACGAGCCGGAACAGATGCAGAAATTGGCGGTTTTGGTGGACTTTTTGATTTAAAAGCAGCAGGCTTTACGGATCCTATCCTAGTAGCAGCCAATGATGGTGTGGGAACAAAATTAAAAATTGCCATTGAAGTAGGTCACCATAACACTGTAGGTATTGATCTTGTAGCTATGTGTGTCAATGATTTACTCGTACAAGGGGCTGAACCTCTCTTTTTTCTGGATTATTTTGCAACTGGAAAGCTTGACCCTGAACAAGGAGCTGCGATTGTTTCCGGTATTGCAGAAGGATGTAAACAAGCCGGTGCTGCCCTTATTGGAGGAGAAACTGCAGAAATGCCAGGAATGTATGCAGAGGGAGATTATGATCTAGCTGGTTTTGCTGTTGGAGCATGCGAACGTAGCAAGCTACTCCCTTCAAAAGATTTGACAGAAGGTGATATTATATTAGGTCTAAGCGCCTCTGGAATTCATTCCAATGGCTTTTCGCTTGTTCGACGAATCATCCAGCAAAATTATCTCAAATGGAATGACCCTGCCCCTTTTTCCCCCGAAAGCAGCCTTGGTATAGCACTTCTTACACCAACACGCATTTATGTAAAATCGCTTCTTCCCATCATGCGAAAATATGAAGGGATTAAAGCTCTTGCTCATATTACGGGTGGAGGTTTTCCTGAAAATATTCCACGTGTCCTTCCATCCTCTCTCTGCGCTGAAATTAATCTTTCTAGCATCAATGTTCCAGCAGTATTTTCATGGATTGCCAAACAAGGTAAAATAGAAGAAACAGAAATGTTAAGAACATTTAATTGTGGTATTGGCATGATCATTATCGTAGCACAGCATGCAGCTGAAACAATTACACAAGCTCTTGAAAGAAAAGGAGAGACTGTAACTCCCCTTGGCATTTTAACAAAATGCCAAGATCAAAATAAAGGAATACTTTATAAAGGGGTACTGCATTTATGAAAAAACAAATCGTCGTTTTCATTTCTGGTAATGGATCCAATATGGTCGCCCTTGCTCAAGCTAGCCAACAAACGGCATATCCTGCTGAAATCGTCGCGGTTATTTGCGATAATCCGCGTGCCAACGGTATTGAAAAAGCGCAAAACCATAACTTACCTATTCATATTGTTGATCGTAAAATTTACAAAACAAAAGAAGAGCATGAAGAAAATATTTTTACAATTTTAAATCAATATAAACCGGATTTTCTCTGCTTTGCAGGGTATATGCGCCTTATCTCACCACGTTTTGTAAAACTTTATGAAGGACGAATTCTAAATATTCATCCTTCTCTTTTGCCTTCATTTAAAGGCTTAAACACACATGAAAAAGCTTTACAAGCAGGTGTAAAAATCACGGGTTGCACTGTTCACCTTGTTACAGAAGACATGGATGCAGGAAAAATCCTTGCCCAAGCAGCCGTTCCAGTCTATCCCCATGATACTGCTGAGTGCTTAGCACAAAGAGTTCTTAAAGCAGAGCATAAACTCTATCCCGAAGCCTTAAAAGCATTTATTGAAGGGAAGAGCAAAATGGTCGATACGCAACAACAGCTTTTATCTTTTTGAGTGTATCAACAATCTATTAATCAGCATATTTCAATGCTTTACACATAGTTTTTGCTCAGTATCTACAATTGAAAATCTCTATGAAATATTGACATAATAGAGTCCATCTCTTCATAAATTTTTGCACAAAATATGTAATTTTTTGAATTTTAGTTCATTTTTAAAATTTTTCTTCTTTATTCAATTCTATGACATTATCATAAGCTCTATTTATCAAAATACTCTCGTATTTCGCCTAAAAAATCTTAAAATACGCAATTTTCTATTGCATAAATTTTTGTTTATGACGAAAGTGTTTCTTTAACTGTTACAGCTAACTGTTTGAGTGTAAAAGGCTTAGATAAAAAACCAAAAACAGCATCTTGTGGAAGATTTTTAGCAAAGGCATCTTTTGCATATCCAGAAACGAAAAGAAATTTGATATCAGGATAGTTTTTACGGACTTCCTTCAATAAAGTTGGCCCATCCATTTCTGGCATCACCACATCGGAAACAATAATATCAACTTCTCCTTTTTGTTCCTCAAGAATAGAGAGTGCTTCCACCCCACTTGCTGCCTCTAAAACCGTATATCCTCTCATTTGAAGAGCTCTTACCCCCCCCATTCTGACCGCATCTTCATCTTCAACTAATAAAACAGTCGCAGATCCTGTTAAGTCTATATTTTTATCTTTCTCTTCATCTTTTTCAATCTTTTGAGAAATTTCTCCTTTTATATTGGGGATATAACGGGGAAGAAAAATATGAAATGTTGCTCCTTCACCTTCTTTACTTTCACAATAAATATACCCACCGCTCTGCTTGATAATTCCATAAACCATTGATAAACCAAGTCCTGTTCCTTTTCCAACTTCTTTTGTTGTAAAAAATGGCTCAAACATTTTTTCTTGTATAGCAGCAGATATACCAGCCCCTGTATCTGAAATAGTCAATTGCACATACTCGCCAATTGCTAATCCAAGATGATTAAATTCAGCACTTTGTTGCTTTGTAATATTATTTGTCGCAATCGTAACAATACCTCCATCTAACATGGCATCACGCGCATTAATAACCAAATTCATAATAACACGCTGAAAAGATGCTTGATCAACTTCAACGCTCCACAAATCTCTTCCATGGATAATTTTTAACTGAATATTATTCCCCAAAAGTGGTAAAATAAGATTGCGAATGTCTGATAAAAACTCTGTAAAATCAACTTCTTCAGGACGAAGTGTTTGCTTTCTAGAAAAAGCTAATAATTGTTGTACAAGAGCCGCTGCACGATTAGCATTATTTTTAATATTGATAAGATCAGCATGAGCAGGATCAGAACTACGATGGGTATTTAAAAGAAGATCACATGACATTAAAATTGCTGTTAAAACATTATTAAAATCATGAGCAATACCGCCTGCCAATTGTCCAACAGCTTGCATCTTCTGACTTTGCATCATTTTATCTTCAAGCGTTTTTTGTTCGGTTGTTTCAATCACAGAGATAATAAGCAAATCTTGCAATGCATCACCGTGATAGGGCGGTACAGACATAATATGGAGCCGTAAATGGCATTCTTCATTTTTTTCTAAAACAGTTTCTAGAGAAACAAAATAATTTTTATTTGTCGCAATTCTCTGAAAAGAACGCTCTAACTGCACACAATCACGACGAGAAATAACATCATAAAAATTGACAGCTTTGTCCATACATCCCGTGAGTGATGAAAAAGCTTTATTCATATGAACCAATTGCCCTGCATGATCCACCACGGCTATTGCAAAAGGACTCGCATCAAAATATTCTCCTAATATACTGGGTAATTTTAATTGATCATCCTCTTCTTTTTGTATTTGTTGTGGAATGATCACAACACGATAAATGGCTTCCTCTTCTAAGAGAGAAGAAACAGATATAAGACAATGGAATATTTTCTCACAAGTCGTGTGTGAATTTAAACATAACGAAAACCTATAAGGTAAAAAGTAACCTGAACTTTGATATCTGTTGGTTTGTAAACAGATATCACTCCATGAGCTCTTAGCGCCAACGCTATCAAATAACGAATCAAAATTATATTGACCAATTGAGAAATTCGCTAAATCAATTGAAAACCATTCGGCAAAAGTCGCATTGGCATAAAGAATAGTTCCTTGTCTATTAACGGATACAAAACCAATAGAAGCTTGATCCAAGTGATTGATAGCCTCTTGAAGGTTCGAGAAAAAAACTTCTCGCGTTTGTTGTAAGTGCGAAATATCAGTAATACGCCAAAATAAAAGCTTTTTTTTCTGTTTTGTGATAGGTTGAACGGAAATATTATACCAAACAGATTTTTTTGGTGTAGAATCGGTAAAAATTGGTTGTTCTACTCTCAATTCCTCTTGCGCTGCAAGATTATTACAGGCTGCAACCTTTAAGCGGTACGAGAGTGCACCAGCTCCTGGAAGATCCGCAATAACCCTATAACAAGACACTTCAGGCTTATAGGTCAGAATTTTTCGATAGTTTTGATTAGAATAATAAACAAAACCAGAAAGATCAGAGATTACAATTGCATCATCGCTCCTATTAAAGATGCTAAAATCAAAATCTTCATGCGACCACACATGATATCTTAAAATTCCCATTCCACACAAAACGAGTGTTGCAACACCGATCATTGCTAGAATCAAAAAAGATATTGATATCGCCTGTTGCAAATAGTTTTGTGGATAAAAAAAACCTAAAATACCCACAATGAAAAGAAAACCTAATACAAAAACAACACCAAAAATCACAACTCTCCGATGAAACGAAGACGCTGATCTTTCATTATTCTCAAAATCTTTATCCATCTCTCTTTGCCTTAGCTTATAGCTATTTCTTATGTCACAAAACTTCCTTTATATTCGTTGTTATGTTGTTATAAAGTATATACTATGATATTATCTAAGATAAGCTCGCTTAATATTCAAAAGTTTATTTCTTACATTATAAGTGAACCTTTTGAGGGTATGTTTATAAATTTATCTCAATAAAAAATAATATTTCCATCCAAAATGGGAGAAAATCTATGTATATCTGGTTATCAGAGCAGATAGGTGTATCTGCTGCAAACATAACGATAAGCTTTTTGCTTTTTATAATAACAATCGCAGCTATTACCGTAATTATCGTGTTTTTACGTCGCTTAAGTACAGGAAGATACAGCATTAATAGAAAAAAAAGTCTATCACGATTAGCATTATGTGAAGTAATTTCTATAGATCGAGCACGCCGCCTTGTTTTAGTCCGTTGCGATAATAAAGAACATTTGCTCCTTATTGGCGGATTAACAGATGTGGTTGTAGAATCCGATATTACTGGTACATCAAAAATACAAAAAAGAGAAACACACACACATCTAAATTCCGCCCCTCCAGAAAGAAACGATGTATCGGATAAAAGTCCCTCTCCTTTTACGAATCAAGCGGTAAAAGATTCAGCCATCACCGCCGAAATTGAGGGGCGGCAAGAACCATCTTTATTCATTCCTACCCCTCAAAAATAAAAATATACAATTTCATCACCACGAATTTCGTTTGTTTATCATCTCAATAACCTTAATCATCGCGATAAACTCTTTCACGTCGTTCGTGACGTTCTTGCGCTTCCAATGACAAAACGGCTATCGGCCGAGCCTCAAGACGCTTGATACTAATGGGTTCGCCGGTTTCTTCACAAAAACCGTATGTCCCATTATCAATGCGCTCTAAAGCAGCATCTATTTTTGAAATAAGTTTCCTCTGACGATCACGAGCACGTAATTCGATTGTACGATCAGTTTCACAAGAAGCCCGATCAGTCAAATCGGGCTGACCAACATTCTCTTCCTGCAAATTTTCCAAAGTCTCACGAGCTTCTTTTAATATATCATTCTTCCAAGAAACCAATTTAGCACGAAAATACGCCTTTTGCCGCTCATTCATAAAAGGCTCATCTTCACTAGGGCGATATTGACCATCAATCTCTTCGCTCATGCAATAAAAAACCTCCACATATGCTATGTGCGGTCTATATATTGTGCAATACCCATCAACACAAGAGTAAAATGTTTTTTCATAACAATCGACGAATATATCTAAATGCACTGTTTAGGTTTGATCGCTTTTTTATGTAGATTGAATTCTTGATCAAATCTCATCCAGAATCATTTTTTTCGCTTATTGAAAAACTTTAAAAAGAAGGAAATCTAATATCAGATATCAGAGCCATCCCTCCCCTACTCTCTACATTGTTTAAAATCTAAATGAAGCAACAATAAATCATTTCATCAATGCAAAAAAATAAAATCTTTATAAAGGCAAAGTGTGATATTCACGTTTCAAATACATCAAAGCATCTTTTTCTTTATTACAGTTGATTGCAACAACCTCACCAATCAAAACACAATGGGTTGCGTGTTCGTGCCAACAAATCAAACGACAATCAAACGACGCTAGAGCGTCTGAAAGACTAGGCGCCCCCGTTTGCAAAGCTCCCCATTGAGCAACATCAAAACGCTCATTTTGTGTAGAATTGCAACGCCTCGAAAAAACATCCGCTAATGAGCGATGTTTTCCTGCCAAGCTATTAACACAAAAATTTCCATTCTCCATAAACACCTGATTCTTTAAATTATGGCGCATGAGACAAACAAGAAGGGTTGGAGGATCATCAGATAAAGAACAACACGCCGAAACAGTCACCCCACGTCTTCCCTTAATACCATTTGTTGTCACAATATGCACAGCTCCTGCAAAAAGACTCATGGCATCTCGATATTCTTGAGAAGAAACCGCAATAGTATGTTTATGTTGAAGTTCAGGCATCAAATATGTTTTATGATTCGACATATCTTTCACTTATAAAGCTTTAAAATTTCAAGCAATCTTTCCATAAAAAGACCTATAATACATATTTTTTCTTTTCCGTCATAACACAAAAAATATTTGTGTATACACAGCGATATGATAAAAACTGCCAATCTAAGGAGATTTTAATGCCTCATTTTCATCTCATTTCGCCTTCTCTCTTGGCTTCTGATTTTTCTAAACTTGGACAAGAAATGTTAGATGTTGTTGATGCTGGTGCAGATTGGCTTCATCTTGATATTATGGATGGGCACTTTGTTCCTAACATCACCTTTGGTCCTGAAATCGTCAAAGCTCTACGCCCATTAACAAAAGCAATATTTGATGTCCACCTGATGATCGCACCAGTAGACCCTTATTTAGAAGCTTTTGCAAAAGCAGGTTCAGATATTATAACTATTCATGCTGAAGCAGGTCCACATCTTCATCGTTCATTACAAACAATCAAAAAAATGGGGAAAAAAGCAGGAATCGCACTCAATCCAAGCACCCCTGAACATGTACTTGAATATTTGCTTGATCAATTAGATCTCATTCTCATCATGACGGTCAATCCCGGTTTTGGTGGACAAAGTTTTATTCCAGAAATAAAAAATAAAATTAAGCGCGTTAAAAACATGATTGCAAACCGCCCTATTGATCTTGAAGTTGATGGTGGTATCACCGTTGATACAATTGGGATAGCTGCAAAAGCTGGTGCAAATGTATTTGTCGCAGGCTCTGCAATTTATAAAGATGGAAATAAAGAGCTTTACAAAACACGTATTAGTGCATTGCGCCAAGCCGCAATCCTCTCACAACAAGGAAAAAAATGATGATCGCACGTTATTCCCGCCCTGCAATGGTAACAATTTGGTCTCCCGAAACAAAATATCGTATTTGGTTTGAAATTGAAGCCCATGCCTGTGATGCCCTTGCTCACTTAGGGATTATTCCGAAAGAAGCCGCCAAAGTCATTTGGGAAAAAGGGGCAGCAGCTAAATTTGATGTCAATCGCATTGATGAAATTGAAGCAATTACCAAACATGATGTTATCGCATTTCTAACCCACCTAGCTGAATTCATTGGACCAGAGGCACGTTTTATCCACCAAGGCATGACATCATCTGATGTTCTCGATACAACGCTGAACATTCAATTGATGCGTGCGAGTGATATTTTGCTAGAGGATATAGATCAACTTCTTGAAGCATTAAAAAGACGTGCTTTTGAGCATAAAGAGACAATCACCATTGGGCGGAGTCATGGCATTCATGCTGAACCGACAACATTTGGAATCAAGTTTGCTCTTGCATACGCTGAATTTTCCCGTTGTCGCAAACGTCTTCTTGCTGCACGAGAAGAAATTTCTACTTGCGCGATTTCAGGAGCTGTAGGAACTTTTGCTAATATCGATCCACGCGTTGAAGAACATGTAGCAAAAGCCTTGAAGATGCGTACTGAACCGGTTTCCACCCAAGTAATACCAAGAGATCGTCATGCTATGTTTTTTGCAACACTTGGTGTTATTGCTTCCTCTATTGAAAGGCTAGCAATAGAAATACGCCACTTACAACGAACAGAAGTTCTTGAAGCAGAGGAACATTTCTCACCTGGGCAAAAAGGTTCATCGGCAATGCCTCATAAACGTAATCCAGTTTTAACAGAAAATTTAACTGGATTAGCCCGTATGGTACGTGCATTTGCACTCCCAGCCATGGAAAATGTAGCTCTTTGGCATGAACGTGATATTTCCCATTCATCTGTTGAGCGTTATATTGCCCCAGATGCGACGATTACACTTGATTTTGCTCTTTCTCGCCTCACATCTGTCATTGAAAATCTCATTGTCTATCCAGAAAATATGCAAAAAAATCTCAATAAATTCCGCGGTCTTGTTCACTCACAACGGGTTCTTTTAGCACTCACACAAGCAGGGATTAGTCGTGAAGATTCTTATCGGATTGTACAACGAAATGCGATGAAAGTTTGGGAACAAGGAAAAGATTTTTTAGAAGAACTCCTCAACGACAAAGATGTTACCAAAGCTTTAAGTGAAGAAGAACTTCGCGAAAAATTTGATCTTTCTTACCACACCAAACATATCAATACGATTTTTAAACGTGTTTTTGAAGAACAATAAAGCGACATAGAAAACCAAAATCCATTCAACCTATGATCAAAAATATGTTGTAACAAAGAAAACAATTCATGAAAGCAAATCAACTCGATATTCTTATTGTTCCTGGCTACAAAGGATCTGGTCCAGATCATTGGCAAACACGCTGGGAAAAAAAATTGTCGACAGCCAGCCGCATTGAACAACTCCATTGGTCAAAGCCTGTTTGTGAAGAGTGGGTTAACAAAGTTAAAACCGCCATCGCAAAAGCTCAAAGGCCTGTTATGCTTATTGCTCATTCATTAGGAGTTCCCAGTGTTATTCATGCAACTGTACAAAATACAGAAAAAATTTGTGGCGCTTTCTTTGTTGCACCTCCAGATGTCGCCAATGAAAAAATACGTCCCAAACATTTAATGACATTTGGCCCCTATCATCGCCAAAAGCTTCCTTTTCCTTCTATTGTCATAGCCAGTCGCAACGATGAGTTTTGTCAATTTTCAGTAGCAGAAAAAATTGCCAATGATTGGGGATCACTCTTTGTTGATGCTGGGTATTCTGGCCATATTAACGCAGAATCCGGACACGGACCTTGGCCTGAAGGGCTTATGGTCCTCTCTCACTTTCTTGCAAAAATTTGATCCAAAAGAGGTGATCTTCTTTCTCATCGCTTATGTATCTTCACCTTTGGGTAAACGTGTAATGATAAAAATTATAAAAGTATCATAGCAATATCATTGAGAAATTCTATCAATTAGGATAGTATCATTTATCAATGTTATTAAAAACCTCTCAAGATAAATAGAGAATCATGATGAATCGTCGCCACCGTATTTATGAAGGCAAGGCTAAAATTTTATATGAAGGACCTGAACCAGGGACTTACATTCAATTTTTTAAAGATGATGCAACTGCCTTTAATGCAAAAAAACATGAAATTATCGACGGAAAGGGGGTTTTAAACAACCGAATTTCGGAACATATTTTTAGCCATCTTGGACGTTTGGGTATCCCAACACATTTTATCAAACGTATAAACATGCGCGAACAGCTTATTAAAGCGGTGGAAATCATTCCGTTGGAAGTTGTTGTTCGCAATGTTGCTGCCGGCTCTCTTGCTAAGCGTTTAGGACTGGAAGAAGGAACCCCGCTTCCGCAATCCATCATTGAATTCTACTATAAAAATGATTCTCTCGATGATCCTATGGTAACGGAAGAACATATCACAGCTTTTGGGTGGGCTGTCCCACAAGAGATAGAAGATATGATGCAACTTTCAATTCGTATTAATGATTTTCTTTCTGGGCTTTTTGCCGGTGTTAACATCCAATTAATTGATTTTAAAATGGAATTTGGTCGCCTGTGGGAAGATGAAACAATGCGCATTGTTCTTGCTGATGAAATCTCTCCTGATTCTGCACGACTATGGGATATGCACACACAAGAAAAAATGGATAAAGACCGTTTTCGTCGTGATATGGGAGGGCTTATTAATGCCTATCAAGAAGTTGCCAAACGTCTTGGTATTATGAATGAAAACGAACCAACACGACCAAGTGGTCCCGTTCTCGTAAAGTAAAAACAAGGTAAAAAACATCACCTTATACAAACACCCCTCTTCAAAGGAGAGGTTCTTTTAACAAGCAGGAAGCAAAAAATGAAAGCACGCATTACGGTTACTTTAAGAGAAAGCGTTCTTGATCCACAAGGAGAAGCAATTGTCGGTGCTTTAAAAAGTTTGGCTTTCGAAGGCATTCAATCTATTCGTCAAGGAAAGGTTTTTGATATTGTTCTTGATGAACTACCTTCTGAAACTGCAAAGAAAAAACTTGAACAAATGTGTGAAGAGTTACTCGCAAATACTGTCATTGAAAATTATACAATCGAACTTCTGTAAGTGAAATGCTCATGAAAACTGCCATCATTCAACTTCCTGGATTAAATCGTGATCGAGATATGGTTGCAGCATTACATCATATAACGGGAGTTGAGCCACTAAAAATTTGGCAAACAGAAACAACAATTCCAGATGTAGATGTTATTATTATTCCTGGTGGTTTTTCCTATGGCGACTACTTAAGATGTGGTGCGATTGGAGCGCGAACTCCCGTCTTAAAAGCCATTCGTGAAAAAGCACAAGAAGGTACGACAATTATAGGTATCTGTAATGGATTTCAAATTTTGTTGGAAGCAGGATTATTACCCGGTACTTTAATGCGTAACGCTTCTTTAAAATTTGTTTGTCGTGAAATCAAGCTTGAAGTCGTCAACGCCAAGACAAAATTTTCTCGATATTATTCTAAAGGACAAATTATTCGTTGTCCTGTTGCCCATCATGACGGAAATTATTTTGTTGATAGTGAAACATTGAAACAAATGGAAGACAATGAACAAATTGTTTTTCGCTATGCAGAAAATACAAACCCGAACGGCTCAATGAAAGATATTGCTGGTATTGTTAATAAAGCTGGTAATATTCTTGGTATGATGCCCCATCCTGAAAACTTTATTGAACCCGCCCACGGAGGTACTGACGGTCGTTTACTTTTTCAAAGTGCTTTAGAGTTAGTAAATGGATAATGCTGCAAAAATACTCGCGCTCCATAATTTAAAAAAATAAGGATTTATACCATTTCTCGCTTCATAAAGCTATAAACAAGCTCTTCACAAACAACAATGGATATTATTTTCTAAACACATAATTATTTAAGAC
Organism: Bartonella sp. AP65SXKL; assembly: GCF_042195725.1. NCBI lineage: Bacteria > Pseudomonadati > Pseudomonadota > Alphaproteobacteria > Hyphomicrobiales > Bartonellaceae > Bartonella > Bartonella sp. AP65SXKL. The sequence continues at coordinate 41,489 of NZ_JBHIOW010000003.1, read as the reverse complement.
CATTTTTAGTCTTAAATCCCACCAAACAAACGGACAAAATCTTCAGCTTACTGTCTATAAATATTTTTATTATTAAACAACATTATTGTTTATAATATAAGCTGCTAGGTTAAAAAAATAAAAATACTAAATTTCGATTAATTTGACGGATAAATACTCATGAAGCCTTGCAATAACATCACTATTACATCAGAACTCATTGCACAACACGGGCTAAAAGAAGATGAATATCAACGTATCCTAACGTTAATTGGTAGAGAACCAACATTTACTGAACTAGGAATTTTTTCTGCAATGTGGAACGAACATTGTTCCTATAAATCATCTAAAAAATGGCTAAAAACTCTTCCGACAGAAGGAAAATGTGTCATCCAAGGACCTGGTGAAAATGCTGGTGTTGTCGATATTGGCGAAGGACAATGTGTTGTTTTCAAAATGGAAAGCCATAACCACCCTTCTTATATTGAACCTTATCAAGGTGCAGCGACAGGTGTTGGTGGTATTTTACGTGATGTCTTTACAATGGGAGCCCGTCCTGTTGCTGCTATGAATGCATTGCGATTTGGTGCTCCTGATCACCCACGAACACGCCATCTTGTTTCTGGTGTTGTTTCTGGAATAGGTGGTTACAGCAATTCTTTTGGTGTTCCAACGGTTGGTGGAGAAGTAAATTTTGATGAGCGTTATAATGGCAATATCCTTGTTAACGCTTTTGTCGCCGGTATTGCAAAGACAGACGCCCTTTTTTATTCTAAAGCACAAGGTATTGGACTCCCTGTTGTTTATCTGGGTGCAAAAACAGGACGTGATGGTGTCGGTGGAGCAACAATGGCTTCTGCTGAATTTGATTCTTCAATCAGTGAAAAACGCCCAACTGTTCAAGTCGGTGATCCTTTTACAGAAAAATGTCTCCTTGAAGCATGTTTAGAGCTCATGGAACTTGGAGCCGTGGTTGCTATTCAAGATATGGGGGCAGCAGGACTCACCTCTTCTGCCGTTGAAATGGGAGCAAAAGGAAATCTGGGGATACAGCTTAATCTTGATACAGTTCCTGTTCGAGAAGAAAACATGACAGCCTATGAAATGATGCTTTCTGAAAGTCAAGAGCGTATGCTCATGGTCCTTAAACCAGAACTAGAAAAGCAAGCAGAAGCAATTTTTCATAAGTGGGGACTACATTTTTCTATCATTGGAAAAACAACCGATGATTTACGTTTTCGTGTATTTCATCAAGGGGAAGAAGTTGTCAACCTTCCCATCAAAGAGCTTGGTGATGAAGCGCCTGTTTATGATCGTCCTTGGAGTGAGCCGGCAAAAAAAACACCCTTGAAAGCAGAAGATGTCAAAAAAGTTGAAAATCTTGGTGATGCGCTTCTGAGCTTATTGAATTCTGCTGATCAAAGTTCTCGGCGATGGGTTTATGAACAATATGATACCCTTATCCAAGGAAATAGCCTTGTTTGTCCAGGAGGTGATGCAGGCGTTATCCGTGTAGAAAACAACAGCAAACGTGCTCTTGCTTTTTCTTCTGATGTAACACCTCGCTATTGTGAAGCAGACCCTTATGAAGGGGGGAAACAAGCTGTCGCAGAATGCTGGCGAAACATTAGTACGACAGGTGCAACACCACTGGCTGCTACAGATAATCTCAATTTTGGTAACCCTGAAAAACCTGAAATTATGGGACAGCTGGTTTTTGCTATTAAAGGTATAGGAGAAGCTTGTAGAATCCTTGATTTTCCTATCGTTTCAGGCAATGTTTCTCTTTACAACGAAACAAATGGGGAAGCCATTCTTCCAACCCCCACAATTGCTGGGGTAGGCCTTCTTAATGATTGGTCTAAAATGGTAACAATAAGTGGTATGCAAAATGGAGATATTCTTGTTTTAGTAGGAAATTGCGGCTCCCATTTAGGACAATCAATCTATGCACGTAACATTTTAAATATTGATGCAGGCCCCCCCCCCCCTGTAGATTTACAACTTGAAAAAAAGCATGGTCAATTTGTTCGAGATGTCATACATCGTGGTTTTATTCACGCCGCCCATGACCTTTCTGACGGAGGATTAGCGATAGCACTTGCTGAAATGGTCATTAAAGCAGGTAAAGGAATCAAAGTAAAATTAAGCAATAAATCACCCCATCATGCAGAACTTTTTGGAGAAGACCAAGGACGTTATCTTTTAGCCGTCAAACCTCACTCTCTTAATAGTCTTAAAGAGCGTGCACAAATCAATACAGTTTCTTTAACAGAGCTAGGTCAAGTCGAGGGTACTTCTCTTAATATAGATGGGATATTAACACTTTCAGTAGACAAACTCACAAAAGCCTATGAAAACTGGTTTCCACAATTTATGGGTGAAGAATAAAAATTGTTTTTTCTCTTAAACAGCCTTTATAAAAAATGAACAACATAGGAGAATAATGATGGCAATGAGTGCCCATGCAATTGAAACGCTTATTCGTGAAGGCATTCCTGATGCTACTGTAAGAATTCGTGATCTTGCTGGAGATGGGGAACATTATGCTGCAGAAGTTATTTCTGAAAGTTTTCGTGGTAAAACCCGTGTTCAACAACATAAAATGGTCTATGATGCCCTTAAAGGCAATATGGGAAATGACCTTCACGCCTTAATGTTGCAAACAAATGTCCCAAAATAATCTAAAATTTCTTCTTGCATTCACACATTTAATACGATTAAAAGCAGTATGAATATAAATTACACACTGATAAAAATCTGAAATATCGAGGGATAAAAATGACCACTGTTCATGATTTTATTGACAACGAAATTAAAACAAACGACGTCATTTTATTCATGAAAGGAACACCTGACGCTCCGCAATGCGGGTTTTCAGGACAAGTTGTTCAAATTCTTGATTATTTAGGATTGAATTATAAAGGGATTAATATCTTAACTTCTAACGAATTGCGTCAAGGGATTAAAGATTACTCAAATTGGCCAACAATTCCACAGCTTTATATCAAAGGTGAATTTATCGGAGGCTGTGATATTGTTAAAGAGATGTTTCAAAACAATGAGTTACAGGAACTTTTGAAAGAAAAAAATATTCCATGTAATCAATCATAGGTATCTTTCATTTTATTCAGACTCTTAAAAAGAGCTGTTTTCAGACGAAATTTTTATTTCAAGGATGCCATATGTCATATTCAGTCGATGAACAAACGCATAGAGATGCGATTAGAAACAAAATTGGCTATAAAGAATTTGTTATTCTTATTGCTTCGCTCATGGCTATTAACGCTATAGCTGTTGATATTATGCTGCCAGCTATGCCCGATATTTTAGACGGCTTAAATGTTCTCAATGAAAATGATCAACATTATATCATTTCGAGTTATCTTATTAGCTATGGTATTGCTCAAATATTTTTCGGTCCAATAAGCGATAGGTATGGACGACGTAAACTTATTCTTCTCGGGCTTGCTTTTTATTCATTTACGGCGATTGGCTGTGCCTTTGTAACTGATTTTTCTCTCTTACTTATTTTACGTATCTTGCAAGGAATTGGAGGGGCTGCTATGCGCGTGCTCACAGTTTCCGTCGTACGTGATCTCTACAGTGGTCGAAAAATGGCAGAAGTTATGTCTATTGTTATGATGGTTTTTCTTGTTGCACCAATGGTTGGTCCCGCAACAGGACAGATCATTTTACTGCTCGGACATTGGCAATATATTTTTATTTTCATGGCAATGATTGGTTTAGGACTGATGATTTGGATTCAACTGCGCTTGCCTGAAACTCTTTATGCGCAACGCTCTCTTTCCTTTTCTTCAGTTAAACACAACTTATGGATTGTAATAACCAATCGCACAACACTTTGCTATACACTTGCAACGTCCATTATTTTAGGCTGTATCTTTACCGCCGTTAATACATCACAACAAACATATGAAGGGATCTATAATCTAGGACTTTGGTTCCCTATTGCTTTCGCAGTTGGTGCTGCATTTCAAGCTCTATCATCATTCTTTAACTCTCAACTCGTTGGACGCCTTGGAATGCGGCGTATTGCTCATACTATGCTTTTGCTCTTTTGTGCCACTTCATGCATTTGGTTTATTGGGTCCATCTTAGCAGGTGGTGTTATCCCTTTTCCTTTTTATATGACGTTATATTGTATATTAATGTTTACCTGCGGTGGTATTATGGCCAATTTCAATACACTCGCTCTTGAACCTGTAGGAGAAATAGCTGGAACAGCTTCTTCTGTATCCGGCTTTCTTCAAACATCTATCGGTGCAGGACTTAGCTTTTTTATTGCCCAACAATTTGATGAAACAACCATCCCAAACTCAGCAGGATTTTTCTTTCTGAGTCTCACTGCCATACTTCTCGTCTTATGGGCTGAACGTGGTCATCTTTTTAGACAATATCATAGTAATCCTAACGAATAAATATTACTACGAAAGATTAATAACATCTCTCTTGAACAATAAGAAAATAAACCTATCAGACAAAATAAAACATCTCCAAATAGAACATTCTTGTGTTAAACATTCACATTGTTTGTTTAAAGGTACAGCTCTCGAAATATCAAATCATTTCACGACAGCACCCATAAATGGTATAATGTAAAAAAACAAACATACTATTGTTGCAACAACTCTTGTCTGTGAAACGGTTTATTAAAAAATATTTTTATTCTTTTCTTCAATAGTTTTTATGAAGACGGGCTGGTCTCTCATCTCATGATAGGCAAACAAACAGTTTTGATTGATTTAACCTGAACAAGATCGAAATAAGAGAAAAACTTACGCTTTAGGTCTTTCGTTCAATATAAAAAATAATAAATTATCTTTATAAATTAATATCTTACATAATCATAAAACCATAGGGAATTTTCCCATTTATAAAATACATTTAATTGATAAATTTTCCTGATTTTGGAAATCCTCTTGGAACCAAACGCCCGACGCCCGCACGCATTCCCATCCATTCAATGAGATCATCAGCTTGACGGTTAAAGATTCGTTCAGCTGTATCTTGCCAACTTAAGCCTTCTGATAAATTAAAAGTCTTGGCATCAACAACACCACCTTCTTTATAACGCTGTAAACGAACACCTTTACCGCGATTCATTTCTGGTATTTGTTCAATAGAAAAAATAAGCATTTTACGGTTTTCACCGACTACAGCAACATGATCACCATTTACCGGAACACAAAGCTTTACCTTATCAGGAGCTTTCACATTCATCACTTGCTTTCCTTTTCGTGTATTGGCGATCACTTCTGCAGAAGAAACAATAAAACCATTACCGTGAGATGAAACCAAGAGAAATTTTTCCTCGGCGTGATGCACAAAAGCTGTGAGAACATCGTGCTCATCATCCATATCAACTAAGAGACGAATAGGTTCACCATGTCCCCGCCCTCCAGGTAAATTATTTGCACCAATAGCAAAAAACTTCCCCCCCGTACTGATCAGCACAATCTTGTCGGTCGTAAATGCTGGAAAGGCTAACTTTAAACTGTCTCCTTCTTTAAAAGAAAGTGCTTTATAATCGTTCAAGTGTCCCTTCAAAGCACGCATCCACCCCTTTTCAGAAATAACAATAGTAATCGGTTCTTTTTCGATCATTGCTTGTTGAATATCATCAAGATCATGTCTTGGTGCCTCTTCAAACGTAGTACGTCTTTTCCCCAAGAGTGTTTCAGGCCCAAAAGTGTTTCGAACTTTTTTGATTTCTTCTGAAATTATTTTCCACTGTTTTATAGGAGAAGCTAACAAATTCTGTAGCTTTTCTTTTTCAGCTTTCAAACTTTCAAATTCTTTACGAATTTCAAATTCCTCAAGCTTACGCAAAGAACGCAAGCGCATATTAAGAATAGCTTCAGCTTGATTTTCTGTTAATTCAAACCGATTAATCAGCTTCTTTTTCGGTTCATCCTCTTCACGAATAATCTGAATGACCTCATCGAGATTTAAATAGGCAATAAGATATCCATGAAGAATTTCCAATCGGCTATCAATTTGATCAAGCCGATAATGAGAGCGACGAATAAGCACTTCTTGACGATGTTCAAGCCATTGCTGCAAACTTTCTCGCAAAGAAAGGACATTGGGTATTTTTCCCAAAGACAAAACATTCAGATTAAGGGGAAATCTTACTTCAAAGTCAGTCAATTTAAAAAGAGACTCCATAAGGAGCTCCGGATCAACCGACCGATTTTTAGGAACCAGCACGATTCTGATATCTTCTGCTGATTCATCTTGGATATCCTCAAGCATTGGCAATCGGCGTGCAAGCAATAACTCTGCTGTTTTTTCAATAAGACGTGACTTTTGAATCTGATAGGGAATTTCAGTTACAACAATCACATAAGAACCACGGCTACCAGATTCCTGATGCCAACGTGAACGCAAGCGAAAGAATCCACGCCCAACACGATAGGATTCCTCAATACTTTTTTTAGGTTCAACTAAAATTCCCCCCGTCGGAAAATCAGGACCAAGAACAAATTGATTTAATTCCTCATCATTTACATCGGGATGCGCAATCAAATGGAGTGCTGCATCACAAAGCTCAGCAACATTATGGGGGGGAATAGATGTTGCCATACCAACAGCAATACCAGAAGAACCATTTGCTAAAAGATTAGGGAAAGCTCCTGGTAAAACAACAGGCTCTTCATCTTCCTCATTATAGGTTAAACGAAAATCAATAGCATTCTCATTAATTCCTTCAAGTAACAATGCAGCCACTTCAGTCATACGTGCTTCCGTATAACGCATGGCAGCAGCATTATCACCATCAATATTACCAAAATTGCCTTGCCCATCAACCAACGGATAACGAACAGCAAAACTTTGAGCCAAGCGCACCAAGGCATCATAAATAGACGCATCCCCATGAGGATGAAATTTTCCCATGACATCACCAACAATCCGCGCACATTTCGCATAAGACTGTCCAGGATTTAGTTTGAGAAGACGCATCGCATGAACAATCCGCCGGTGGACCGGCTTCAATCCATCACGTACATCAGGCAATGCACGGTGTGTAATCGTAGAAAGTGCATAAGCCAAATAACGTTCCTGTAAAGCAGAACGTAATTCTATTGGTTCAATATGTTCTTTATCAAAAGGTAAATTCATTTTATCAGACATAGTATTAAAACAACAATTCCCACAATAATAAGAAATTATTTTATAGGATTTATTTAATGAAATCTTCTATGAGTCGACTTTTTTATTAAAAGTCAATTACATAAAAACAAACGCTGCAATTAGAACATGAACAGAAAATTATATCAATTTGAAAAATTTATACATGTCCTTCCCCCCTTGTCTTAAGTAATTTATTGAAAGCTTTGTCAAATTCGACGATAATTTAACTGCCCACAAAGAGTTATTTCATCTTTTCTGAAATGACAAAAGCACCTTTCAAACATCATCTTTTATTATAAAGATAAATTGTATAACAACCCCATTCAGTTTTTCTACGAAAAACCAAAAAAATGTTCAAAGCTTATGAAATTTAAACTTTTCAGAGTAAGTCCATAGAATGGAAAACCACATTATTCTCATAAAAACGAAGAGACACAATTCTCTGCTACAACGTTGTAAAAACTTCAATAAAAAATAAATAATATATTGACATATAAAGATAATTAATTTTTTTCAACTAAAATGAGGCTCCCGAATATTATAGAATTCTTTTATTTCTAATTTATTCATGATCAAGCAATTATAATTATTTCCTCACCTATCACAAGGGGAAAAGCCACTATAGAAACAAGGAATAAAAATGCCTCATAAAGAATCAACACAATAGCGTTTTGCCTATCTAAATTTCACAAACAGTACACGCACACACCGTTGACTCTTGAAAGGCATCAAAACTTCACTCTACGTAGAAAAAGATGAAACCAATCCATTATCAACTTTATGAGCTATTTTTGTGAGTAGGAGCCATGCGGATTCCTAAATCACGTAATTGTGTAGGAGAAACATCAGACGGAGCGCTCATTAAAAGATCAAGCGCCTGTTGGTTCATAGGGAATAAAGCAACTTCACGCAAATTTTTAACACCTTGTAACAGCATAATAATGCGGTCAATTCCCGCAGCCATGCCACCATGTGGCGGAGCCCCATAATGGAATGCACGATAAAGACCACCGAAACGATCTTTCACAACTTCCTTAGAAAGTCCTACAAGTTCAAAAACTTTAAGCATCATTTCTGGTAAGTGATTACGAATTCCACCTGATGCAATTTCATAACCATTGCAAACAAGATCATATTGAAAAGCTTTAATAGTAAGAGGATCTTGGCAGGCAAGGGCATTTTCTCCCCCTTGAGGCATGGAAAAAGGATTATGTCCAAAATCAATCTTTTTTTCATCTTCATTCCATTCAAAAAATGGAAAATCAACAATCCACGCCATAGAGAAACTATCTCTATCAAGAAGATCTAATTCTTCCCCTACCCTTGTGCGTGCTGCTCCGGCAAAAGATGAAAACTTTTTTGGATCGCCAGCTACAAAAAAACAGGCATCCCCACTTTCAAGACCAAGCTGTATACGGATTGCTTCAGTCCTCTGTTCACCAATATTTTTGGCGATAGGCCCTGCTCCTTCAAATTTTCCTTCTTCTTCACGCCAGAAAATATAGCCGAGCCCTGGTTGCCCCTCGCCTTGTGCCCATACATTCATACGATCACAAAAAGCACGACTTCCACCCGTTTTAGCTGGAATAGCCCACACTTGTGCATTCTCATCATTCGCTAAAATTTGAGCAAAGACTTTGAAACCAGAATTATAAAAATGCTGAGAAACATCTTCCATAATGATCGGATTACGCAGATCAGGCTTATCAGAACCATATTTTCGCATTGCTTCATCATAAGAAATGCGAGGAAAGCTTTGTGTCACAGTCTTTCCATCTGCAAATTCTTCAAAAATAGAACGCATAATAGGTTCCATAGTTGCTAAAACATCTTCTTGCTCAACAAAACTCATTTCAACATCTAATTGATAAAATTCACCAGGAAGACGGTCGGCCCTTGGATCTTCATCTCTAAAACATGGAGCAATCTGAAAATAACGATCAAAACCTGACATCATCAACAACTGTTTATATTGCTGTGGCGCTTGCGGTAACGCATAAAATTTTCCCTGATGAACACGACTTGGAACCAAAAAATCACGTGCGCCTTCCGGCGATGAAGCTGTCAAAAGTGGCGTCGTAAATTCCGTAAAACCATTATTTTGCATAGCTCGTCTCATAGCCGCAATAATTTCAGTCCGACGCATGATATTTTTGTGCATAGTCTCCCGACGCAAATCAAGAAAACGATATTTTAATCGAATATCTTCTGGATAATCAGGCTCACCAAAAACCGGTAAAGGAAGCTCATCAGATTTTGAAAGAATTTCTACCTCTTGTGCAAAAATTTCAATCTCACCTGTTGGAAGCGTTGCATTAATAACCTCATCAGAACGAGCACATACCTCCCCATCCACACGAATAACCCATTCAGAACGCACTTTTTCAATAACTTTAAAAGCTGGTGAAGCAGGGTCAGCAACAATTTGTGTGATTCCAAAATGATCACGTAAATCCACAAAAAGAATCCCTCCATGATCACGAACACGATGAACCCACCCCGAAAGACGAACTTGTGTTCCTACATCACATCTACGGAGAGCCGCACAATGATGACTGCGATAACGATGCATGTTTTTTGCCTTTGATTATAATATTCACATGCGCTACAAACGCTTTTTAATAACCATTTGTCAAGATATGAGAATAAAAACTCAAAAATAAAGTCAACAAAGGACAAATTTAATTTATCGAATTATAATAAAATGATGAATCTTATTACACAAACAACAGATCTTGAAATTGCACTTAACGCTCTACGTACCTCTGATTTTGTAACAGTCGATACTGAGTTTATCCGCGAAACAACTTTTTGGCCTCAACTGTGTTTAATACAGCTCGCCTCACCAGATGTTACAGTTTTGATTGATCCCATAGCACCAGATATTGATTTACAACCATTTTTTGACCTTATGGTCGATAAAAAAGTTGTAAAAGTTTTTCATGCTGCGCGCCAAGATATTGAAACAATTTATCACCTTGGAGGTGTTATTCCTTCCCCTCTCTTTGATACGCAAATAGCAGGATCCATTTGTGGATTTGGTGATTCTATCTCCTATGATCAAATTGTACAACGCTGTACAGGGCATCATCTTGATAAATCCTCCCGCTTTACAGACTGGAGTTACCGCCCTTTGTCTGAAAAACAACTGCTCTATGCACTTTCCGATGTAACTTACTTAAGAGATGTTTACTTGTTATTGAAAAAAAGGTTAGAGAAAAATCAACGAGCTCACTGGATGGATGATGAAATAACAATCCTTTTAAATCCTAAAACCTATGATATGCCAGAAGATGAAGCATGGAAAAAAGTGAAAGGAAAAATTAAAAAGCCACGTGAACTTGCTGTATTACAAAAGATAGCAGCTTGGCGGGAACGTGAAGCACGAAAATACAATATGCCACGTCGTCATATCATAAAAGATGAATGTCTTATAGAAATAGCAACCCAACAACCAAAAGATGAATCTGCATTAAAACGGTTGCGCAGTCTTAATAAGAACTGGGATAAACTCTCAATTGCTCAATCATTAATCAAAGCTGTCCACGAAGGATTAGAGGTGGATCTTTCTACTTTACCCCCCATTCCTAAACATAATCCACTCAATGATACGACAGCCGCTGTTATCGATCTGCTCAAAGTGTTATTAAAAATTGTTGCAAATGAAAACAGCATTGCCCCTAAAATTATTGCAACATCTAATGATTTAGAAAAAATTGCCAATGGAGGAATAAAGAAAAATATTCCCGCTATGAATGGCTGGCGCTATGAAATATTTGGTAAAAAAGCCGAACAACTGCTAAAGGGCCAGATAGGGTTTTACTTTAACGATGGAAAAATAAGCACAAAACAGCTTTAATTTACATTTTCATTTTGAAAAATCCATTACGCTACTCATTATCTACATCAATTGGTATGCCCTATAGGCCAACGCAAACAGGATAAATAAAGCCTACTTCTGACAAAGTTAAAAAATTAAATAGTAAACTCTTATTAAAATGATAGCTAAATCTTTATCAGGTCAATTAAATAGAAATCCCATTAAAAATAATCTAAAAAAACAGACAGTTCCTTATTTAAAAGTTTTGAAAAAAAAAGTTCTGATAATAAAAGCGCATTCATTACAAAAATAGCAGCCTAGAAATAGGAACAAACAAAGATATAATGCCTCACGTCACCATATCGTATTAAAAACTACCAAGATTGCAATCTAACAATCAAAAACGAGCCAGCATAACAACTAAAATACCTAACAAAAGCAATATATTGATTTCTAACGATAATCTAGCGTTATTTATATTGAATTAGACCTCCGAATATCGTAAGATCCTCTCACTCCATCTCAATAAAACTCATAAAGTTTCACATAAGAAATTATATGATAAAGCGCTGTTTTTTATAAATTAAACACCTTTTAAAGGATTCGAAAATCATAGTTAATAAATAGTTGTGATTTATTTCTATTTTTTATAGTGAAAGGATTTTATAATGACTGAAATGATATTCTTTTGACAGACCGTGAAAGTGCAAAACTGTTTCATATGAGTATTTCAACATTCCAGCGTCATGTAACCAATGGATCTCTCCCAAAATCTTTAAAACTTGTTTTTTATCGCGTTGGTTACAATCGTAATCTTATCAAGATAATCGAGCAAGCTAAACAAAAACGTTATAACGACACAGCATAAAAAGAAAACCTTTTCACGTAAAAATGGACAAAACTTTTCATTTTCACATGAAGCTTATGAAGTGAAAAATCCATCCTGTGATGCAAGTAACAGAATAAAAAATTATGTTTTCTTTTATGAATGCTCAGGTATTACAAATGCTTTGCGTGGTGTCTAGCATGGGCGTTATGGAACAAGTCCTATTGTCCAGCTCATGATGATAGGCTACCTAGTTTATCCCTCGTCAATGGCCCTATTATTAAGACATAAAACACGAATAAATTAGGAAAAAAATCAAAAAATTTCAAAAGCGAGAGGTTGTTTTATTATTTTTGATAACTTCTGTAATCGTCCAAGAGGACGTTCTCCTAATAACCCAGCGTAATTCTTTGGGATCTGCAGGATAATATGATCTGCTTTTTTATGCCACAATAAATGAGGTAAAATTCCTGCAACAGAAGCACTAAAAAGATGAGCAATACGCATAGTTTCGCCAAGAATACGTGCTTTTTCAATTATATTTTGAGTTGCTAATTGAAAAATGGGAAGAGATTCTTTATCAACCAATAAACTCGTATTGCGAAAAAAAACAGCAAGTGCCGCATAAAGGCGCCCTTCATGAGAAATTCCTGGATAAGATCCTAAAGCTATTTGATTTGCTGCTTCATTGCCTCGATAATCTGGATGTATACGCCAACCAATATCCGCAAGAAGACAAGCGGCTTGACGATAACGGCATTCATTTTCGGTTTCTGAAATTCCAAAAACTTCAAAAGCATTCGTCGTAAAATCAATGAGTTCTTCTGCTTGTTTTGGTGAACGTGCCCGTAAAATAGCCATTTCTGTGCATGCTGCAATGAGAGGATCTGAAAGTCGAATCGCCTGCGGCAATCGTGAATAAAGAAAACCTTCACGAACGCCAGCACCAGAAAAGATTATCTTTTCAAACTCCATACACTGAATGAGTTCAATAAGAACTATTGCCCCATAAGATAAAAGTTTTCGACGGTTCTGAGAAACCGCTGCAATCCCTCTCATATTATCAATATTGCCACGTGCTACAAGACGTAAAAAGTTCTCCATTTCAACAGCATCAACTTCATAGCCATGCATAACAGGGAGCCGATAGTGTTTCATTGCCATATGGAGTTTTGCCAAATTACGCCATGTCCCCCCTACTGCATAAAAATAACGTGCTATACCTTTACGAGCACGAACAACAGACGATTTATAAAATTGCTCATGTACAATTTTTGTAGCTACAGCACTATCATTATTTGACATATACTGTAGCCTTAAACCACCCAATGGGAGCGTTATCCCTTCACCAACATCAGAATGATCAATATCAATCAGCTCAAGACTTCCACCACCAAGATCCCCAGAAATACCTTTTGGTTGATAAAAAGTAGACACAACTCCATATGCTGAATACATAGCTTCTTCACTTCCTGAAAGAAGATATATTTTATTTTGCAAAATATCTTCAGCATGCTGAATAAATGCTACGCCATTCTGTGCATCTCGTGCTGCTGCTGTTGCTAAAGTATAGACCTCATCTGCCCCAATCTGTCGACAAAGCGTACGAAACCGTTTCAGTGTTTGCAACGCCATTTTCATCGATTTTTCTTCTAAAAATCCTGTTTTCGCCACACCATGACCGAGACCACAAAGAATCTTTTCATTAAATAAAACTGTTGGTGATCGAACAAGCCCCTCATAAATAACCAACCGAACAGAATTTGAGCCAATGTCAATAACAGCAACAGGCTTACGCCCTTTTAACCGACCTTGAGCATCTCTATATGTCATTGGATTTTAGTCTTTATGTATTTCGGCTTGTTGCCGATGCAACGCAACCAAGCGCGAAACAGAAGACTCAAAAGACTCATTTTCCCCCGCAAAACTTGTATTGGCCATAAAATACTCCTGCGCATTAAATAGACTTTCACCTATCTGCGGTGTAATACGTTTTGATGTTCCATCCTTAAGTATATCAAAGCTTTGTTGATTATCAATGATATTAGCTAACATAATCTGTAAAAGAATTTTTTGACGCACTATTTTATTAAAAACCGGAACCAATATTTCAATACGATAGTCCAAATTACGAGGCATCATATCAGCAGAGCCTAAGTAAACGAGTGCATTTTCATTAGGCAAATCTTGACCATTCCCAAAACAAAAAATGCGACTATGTTCAAGAAAACGCCCGACAATTGATTTTACACGAATATTATCCGAAATTCCTAGAATACCAGGACGTAAACAACATATCCCCCGCACAACCAAATCAATTTGCACCCCTGCTTGACTGGCACGATATAAAGCATCAATAATTTCAGGATCAACCAATGCATTAACTTTCATCCAAATAGCAGCAAACCTTCCCTGTTGTGCATGAACAATTTCTCCCTCAATATGCTCTAAGATACGACCACGCAGTGTTAAGGGTGAAAAAGCAATCTTCATTGTTTCATTTGGACGCTCATATTGCGCAATATAATTGAATAATAACGCAACATCATGAGCGATATCATCATCCGTGGAAAAAAAAGAAAGATCGGTATAAGTTTTAGCATTAATGGGATGATAATTTCCTGTTCCAAGATGAACATAAGAGCGAAGACGTTTTCCCTCACGTCTCACAACTAATGACATCTTAGCATGCGTTTTTAATGCAATAAAACCAAAAATAACTTGAACCCCAGCACATTCAAGATCCCGGGCCCAACGAATATTTGCTTCCTCATCAAAACGTGCTTTAAGTTCTACCAAAGCAGTCACAGACTTTCCCTGTTCAGCTGCTTCAATCAAAGCGCCAACAATTGGACTATCATTTGATGTACGATAAAGTGTTTGTTTTATTTCTACAACATCAGGATCGCAAGCAGCTTGACGTAAAAATTGGACAACAACATCAAATGTCTCATAGGGGTGATGAATCACAATATCATTTTCACGAATAGCCGCAAAACAATCCCCATGATGTTCACGAATACATTCTGGAACACGAGAAATATAAGGAATAAATTTAAGATCATCGCGGGGAATAGAAACAATTTCTGATACCGTATTAAGCGCTAAAAATCCGTCAAGGACATTAATACAATTATCAGGAACAGCGAGACTATTCGCTATAAATTGGCGTAAACTCTCTGGCATTTTTGCGTCAAACTCAACTCGAATAACCTGCCCACGGCGCCGCCTTTTGAGAGCAGTTTCAAAAAAATGAACAAGATCCTCAGCTTCTTCTTCTACTTCAATATCGCTATCTCGGATTATTCTAAATGTACCAATTCCTTTAACCTCATAGTTAGGAAATACATGTTTAATAAAAAGGCAAATAACATCTTCAGATGCGATAAAACGAAAATGATTACCTTCTTGAGGAAGAAGAACGAAACGCCTTAAAAGCATTGAAATAGACAACAACACTGTGTGTGAATTCTGATCAGTTTCTCCAGACAATTGAAGCCCAATAGAAAGCCCTAAATTAGGAATAAATGGAAAAGGATGAGTAGAATCAACAGGTAAAGGTTTTAAAACAGGAAAAATCGTCTCAAGAAAATATTTTTCAAGCCATGATTTTTCAATTTCTGAAAGATCATCAGAACAAATAATTTCAATATCATTCTTTTTTAATTCATCACGTAAAACATTCAATTCTCGTAATTGGTGAGCCTGCAGCTTTGAAATCTCAGCTAATACAATATCAAGTTGTTCCTGTGGAGTGTGCCCATCTGCACTGCACGCTGTAACGCGAGCACGAATTTGAGCTGCTAGTCCTGCAACACGAACCATAAAAAACTCATCAAGATTTGCAGCTGAAATAGAAAGAAATTGTAGACGTTCTAATAAAGGATGTTTCGAATTAGCCGCTTCCATCAAAACACGATTATTAAATTGTAGCCATGAAAACTCTCGATTAATAAATCGTACCGGATTTTTCATTGTTATATTCGATATAGAAATTTTATCTACCACCCTCTGTTCCATATATCCTAAATAATTTTCTTTTATATTTTCTAAAATCCTTGACGAAATATCTCACATAACATTTGATAATATGTTATCATCATAATAATATATCAATGCCTAACTTCCCTCATCATTTTTCCATTTAATATTTAAAAGTACTTGGAATTATTGCTATGCGCAAAGCACTAAAAGTAAGACAACTATTCTAATATAGCATAAAAGAAGAGAAATTTGTCTTAAAAAGCATCTTGCATTATTATACGCTTTATTACAAACTCACGCCTATAAAATAGAAGAGCCCAATCATAGCTGATGAGAAAATTTATTCTGGAGTTTGTATGCCATGGCTGATCACAATATTCCTCATTTCCAAAATGACCTTGGATATAAAACAATCGAAATTGGTGTGAAAGAATTTATGTGTGTAGGCGCTACACACCCATTCGATCATCCTCATATCTTTATCGATATGGGAGCAGCAGATGAGAAAATTTGCCCTTACTGCTCAACCCTTTATCGTTATGTTCCCTCGCTATCATACGATCAAACAAACCCAACAGGATGCTTATATCATCCAGAAAAGCTATTATAATTGCGTTTTTTGGCTTTCTTAATAACCCCTCTTTTAATTCTGCTTGTTTAATATGAAATCATTTGTGGAACAATCACCCATCATCGTTGGAGGAGGAATTGCTGGTTTAAGCACTGCTTTAGCACTCGCTCATAAAGGAATTGCAAGCACCATTATCGAAAAGTGTAAGCAACTTGAAACGATAGGCGCTGGTATTCAACTGACACCAAATGCAACATCTATTCTTGCTCGCTGGAAACTTCTTAACAAACTCACTGAAGTCGCGACAATCCCATATTTTCTTGAGTTAAAAGATGGATTATCTTTAAAAATACATCTACGGGCTCATCTTATTAATCTAACAGAAAAATATTGGAAAGCCCCTTATATGACGATTCACCGCGCGGCTTTACAAAAAATTTTATATAATGCAGTGATTGAAAATCCTTTGATCAAATACAAAGCAGGCGAAACGATTGTATCTTCTACCCAATCGGCAACCAACATTAAAATCACGACAATAAAAACAGATACGGCAACAGAACAGCTTTATTCAACGCCCCTCTTGATCGGATGTGATGGCGTTTGGTCAACATTACGGCAACAATCTCCTTTTCATGAAAAAGCAAATTTTAGTGGCTTTATTGCTTGGCGTGCAACAACAACATCTGATAATCTTCCTCAAAACTTTCGTTCTTCATTGCAAAATATGAAGACAATTACGGCTTGGATGGGACCAAAAAATCATCTTGTTGTCTACCCCATTCAATCGTCAGAAAAAAATTTTAATTTTGTCGCCATTACGCATGGAGAAAGTTCAAAAGAAGGATGGGCTCATAAAGGAGATAAAGAAAAACTCAAATCTCTTTTTAAAGATTGGAATTCAAAAATCTTACAAATCTTCGATCATATTGATGAATGGAGTTATTGGCCACTTTTTCAAATGAAACAAAATCGTTTTATCGGTTTAGAGAGACAAGTATTTGTTGGCGATTGCGCACATGCTGCCTTACCTTTTGCAGCACAAGGTGCCGCTATGGCAATCGAAGATGCCGCCACATTAGCAAAAGCACTTTCATTGAAAGATTTTTCATTAACGAAAGCACTTTCGCTTTACGAAACAACACGCACCCCGCGTATTGTAGCAGTAAAAAAACGCGGAGATTTCAATAGATTAGCCTATCACGCAACCGGTCCCATAGCAATTGCACGCAATCTCATGATGAAAATTCGTACACCAGAGAGCATTATGTCAGATCTCAATTGGCTTTACATGTATGATGCGATGAATTCTATAAAAAATAATGATAAAAACTTATAAAATTCTTCCGGCACTTTGAATATTACGAAAGAACGAGATTTTTTTAATTTTATGACACTAAAAAATATCATAATTTACTCTAATAAAAGCAATATTTTTCGAAACCTACAATCCGATTTTAAAAGCTCCATTTTTAGCTCTCCTAAAAGCAAAAACACCACTCAAAATCAGCTCCCATCTTTAATCTTTCTTTAACTCAATTCTACATCAACAACACCCTGAATTAATTTCATAGCATTTGCGACATGTGAATTTACCTTATATCGCTTAGGAAGCGCAATTTCGACTTCTCGCAATCCATCCTCTTGAATTAAAATAAGCCCAACCTCTCCATTCCCCCCAAGATTTAAATTTTGTTCAATTTGTGGAAGCATATCAACTGTTTTTATAAAGAGACGCATCATTTTATGCTGTTGTAATGATTCATTTTCCAAAGACTGAATTGTTTCAATTCGCAAACTAACTCCTTCAGAACGATTTTCTGCGCTCACCGTAATAATAAAAGATTTTCCGGGTTCTAGCATCTCTTCATAATCCGAGAGTGCCTCAGAAAAGAGAACTGCTTCATATTGTCCACTTGTATCAGAAAAATGAATAATTCCCATTTTTTTACCAGATTTTGTTTTGCGCACGTTTTTTGCCACAACAGTTCCAGCAAGCCGTGCAGCCGTTGCTCCCCCTTTAACGGCATTGGCAAAATTACCCCAAGTCTGAATGCGTTTTTTGTTCAGAATAGCTTGATACTCCTCCAAAGGATGCGCAGAAAAGTAAAAACCTATAGCTTGAAATTCTCGATAAAGTTTCTCAGCCGGCAACCAAGGGGTTGTTTGCGATAAAATCAATGGTTCTTTTAATCCGCCTGCCATTCCAAATATATCAACCTGCCCGCTAGAATTGTCATCGAGAATACGAAGTGCACGCGCATGAAGGGTTCCAAGATTGGCTAATAAAACCTCACGTGCAATGTTAAAACAATCAAAAGCACCAGCACAAACTAAACTTTCCATCGCACGCTTATTAACAATACGAGGATCAACACGCGCACAAAAATCTTCCAAATCCTTAAAAATCTTACTCCCACGACAAGAAACAATATGATCTACAACAGTTTCTCCCACACCTTTAATGGCAGCAAGAGAATAATAAATACAATTATCACCAACCTCAAAAACACGATGAGATGTTTGTATAGAAGGTGCAATAACTTCAATACCCAACCTTAATGCTTCACGCCGAAAATCATTGAGCTTATCTGTATTCGTCATATCATATGTCATTGAAGCAGCTAAAAACTCAACGGGATAGTTTGCTTTCATATAAGCCGTTTGGTAAGAAACAATTGCATAAGCAGCAGCGTGCGATTTATTAAAACCATAATCGGCAAATTTTGCTAAAAGATCAAAGATAATATCAGCTTGATCTTTATCCACGCCACCTGCAACAGCTCCATTGACAAAACGCGTACGCTGTTTTTGCATTTCAGCATGAATTTTTTTCCCCATAGCACGACGTAGTAAATCAGCTTCTCCAAGCGAATAGCCAGCAAGAACCTGAGCAATCTGCATCACCTGTTCTTGATAGACAATAACACCTTGTGTTTCTTTGATCAGATGATCTATCTTAGGATGAATAGAAGCAATTTCCTCTTCCCCATGTTTGCGTGCATTATAGGTTGGAATATTCTCCATTGGACCTGGACGATAAAGTGCAACCAGCGCAATAATATCTTCAATACGGTCTGGCTTCATTCCAATCAACGCCTTGCGCATACCAGAACTTTCCACCTGAAACACGCCAACCGTTTCACCACGTGCCATCATAGCGTAGGTTGCTTCATCATTCAGAGGAATATTTGATAAATCTATTTTAATCCCCTTTCTGGCAACAAAATCGACTGCCATTTTCAAAACAGTAAGCGTTTTTAATCCAAGAAAATCAAATTTTACCAGCCCCGCTTGTTCAACATATTTCATGTTAAATTGTGTAACAGGCATATCAGAACGAGGATCACGATACATCGGGACAAGCTCCCAAAGTGGACGATCTCCGATAACAATCCCAGCAGCATGAGTTGAAGCATGACGATAAAGTCCCTCCAACTGAAGCGCTATATCTAATGCGCGTCCAACAACGGGATCTTTTTTCTTTTCTTCTTCAAATTTAGGTTCATCCTTAATAGCATCTGCTAATTCTACCTGACTTCCTGGGGTGGCAGGAATTAATTTTGTAAGATAATCCACCTGACGATAAGGAACTTCTAAAACACGCCCCACATCACGCAAAACTGCACGTGCCTGTAACTTACCAAAAGTAATAATTTGAGCAACTTGATCACGTCCATATTTTTTTTGAACATATTGAATAACTTCTTCGCGCCGCTCTTGACAAAAGTCGATATCAAAATCTGGCATCGAAACACGATCTGGATTCAGAAAACGTTCAAAGAGAAGAGAAAACCGCAAGGGATCCACATCAGTAATCGTCAATGCATAAGCAACAAGTGAACCAGCACCAGAACCCCGGCCTGGTCCAACGGGAATGTCATGAACCTTTGCCCATTTTATGAAATCTGAAACGATAAGAAAATATCCAGAAAATTGCATACGCGTAATAACTGAAATTTCATAATCAAGCCGCTGTTCATAATCTGCAATCGTATACCCTTCAGCCAACCCTATTGTTTCAAGCCGAATCTTCAAACCATCTTTAGCCTGATTTAATAACTCACTATCTTCTATTTCTAAAGTAGTTTCTGAATTAACAGATTGTTCTATAAAACGAGGCAATATCGGTTTTCGAAGAGGCGAGGCAATATGACAACGCAATGCAATTTCAACACTATTTTCCAAAGCTTCTGGAAGATCAGAAAACAGTGTAACCATTTCATCTTGTGACTTCAAATAATGATCTGGTGTCACACGTTTGCGATCTGGATTAGAGACAATTTGTCCTTCTGAAACAGCCATCAGCGCATCATGCGCTTCATACCCTTCTCTTTGCAGAAAAAAAGCTTCATTCGTTGCTACAAGAGGAATTTCATGCGCATAAGCCAATTCAATAAGATCAGCTTCTACTCTCCGGTCATAAGAGCCATGCCGTTGTAACTCCACATAAAGACGATCAGCAAAAGATTTTTTCAAATAAATTAAGCGCTCAACAGCATGTTCTTTTTTCTCTTCTGCCAAAGAAAGATTAATAGGTCCTCCCTTTCCACCCGTTAAAGCGATTATGCCTTCACTGTGTTCTGACAACCAATCAGCTTTAATATGAGGAGGATCAGTATCACACTTATCAAGATAAGCACGGCTCACAAGACGAACCAAATGAGCATAACCGGTTTCGCTAGCAGCCAAAAGAACAATAGAGCAAAAATCAGAAGGATTACGCCATTTAGCCAAACGTGAATGATCATTTTCATCACAAAAATCAACAGTAAGCTGACAACCAATAATAGGTTGGACCCCATGAGAAAGACAATGCTGTGAAAATTCCAAAGCACCAAATAAATTATTGGTATCGGTAATAGCAACCGCTGGTGCATGATCTGAAATCGTCTGTTGAATAATTTGGGGGATTTTTAAAGCCCCTTCGAGCAAGGAATAAGCTGAATGCACTCTCAAATGAATAAAGCGAGGAAGAGAATTTTTGTTCTCTTGCATTTGCATTTTATTTTTTACCACTCTCACAATTTCCCACTACAAAATAAATGCTAAACAGCACCCCTTATAAAAGAAAAAACTTCTGTTCATCATCAAACTTTAAAGCTATAAATTCATCATCCTACATAGGAGCAATATCCCAATTTTATTAATATTTATAAGAGAGTTCTATCAAGAAAATGCTTCTATTCACAGCAAATAAACACCTAAAATAAAAAGAAAAACAATATACCTCATCTAAGTACTTTAATTTTTGACCATTTAATTGTATTTTTCTTTAAATATTAATTTCTCTTCCTAAAGTTCAATGTGTAAATAAAGCAACCTTGTCTTTATGACTTTATCCCCAAAAAGCTCTTCTAAAGGTCTAGAAAAAACAAAAAGGGCAGGTTAAATTTGCTCATGCCTCCAAGTCTTCTTACCCCACTTTTTAATTCTATCCGAACTCTTTCTGGTATTACACCTAAAGTCTATGGTTTATTGACCAAACTCTTAGATGTTAATCCCACACAACGCGAAGCAACCCTTATTGACCTTCTTCAATTAATGCCCCATTCCGTTATAGACCGCAGAATGCGTCCCAACATTGCTTGTGCAAAAGAAGGAGAGACTGTTACGCTCGAAATTATTATTGATCAACATCAACCACCACCCCGTGGTCACAACCGAATTCCCTATCGTGTTATTGCGCATGATCACACAGGAAAAATAAATTTAGTCTTTTTTCATGCTCAACCTCTTTGGCTAAAAAAACAACTCCCCGAAGGAAAAAAAGTCATTATATCAGGAAAAGTTGAATGGTTTAATGGACAGCTTTCAATGGCGCATCCAGACTATATTGCCCCAAGCGAACAATCAAATCAGATACCTCTCATCGAACCTGTCTATCCCTCTACTGCAGGACTAACTGCAAAGACACTAAGACGCGCCATACAAAACACTCTTGATTTTATTCCTCTTCTACCAGAATGGATAGACGAAAATATAAAAAAGCAGCAAAATTTTCCTTCTTTTTCTGTTGCTTTACGCCGTATCCATGCGCCCATTAACCCCG
This sequence comes from Bartonella sp. AP65SXKL, assembly GCF_042195725.1. Classification (NCBI taxonomy): domain Bacteria; kingdom Pseudomonadati; phylum Pseudomonadota; class Alphaproteobacteria; order Hyphomicrobiales; family Bartonellaceae; genus Bartonella; species Bartonella sp. AP65SXKL. The sequence goes on along the minus strand of NZ_JBHIOW010000003.1, from coordinate 19,099 downwards.
ATGATCTATCCTTAGAAAGTACAGCACGTAAGCGCCTTGCCTATGATGAATTGCTCGCTTGTCAATTGGCGCTAGGACTCGTGCGTTTGAAAACTAAATCTCTTGTTGGCACTTCTCGACCAGCAACAGGAATTTATACTAACAAATTGCTCAATATCCTCCCCTTTCAACTCACAACCGGACAAAAAAAAGCAGTAGAAGATATCGCAAATGATCTTGCTTCACCAGAACCGATGCTAAGACTACTCCAAGGTGATGTAGGCGCAGGAAAAACTGTCGTTGCATTAATGGCAATGGCACAAATTGCTGAAAATTCAGGACAATCAGCTTTAATGGCACCAACCGAAGTGCTTGCCAGGCAACATTTTGCTACTATTGCCCCTCTTGCCGAAAAAATCGGATTACAAACAACGCTTTTAACAGGACGAGAAAAAGGAAAATTGCGGACAAATATCTTAAATGATATTCTGTCAGGTCAAGTTTCTATTGTCATCGGAACCCATGCTCTCATACAAAACAGCGTTACTTATAATAATCTCGCTTTAACCATTATCGATGAACAACACCGTTTTGGTGTTCATCAACGTATCGCTCTTACAGAAAAAGGCAATAAAGCTGATATGCTGGTTATGACCGCCACGCCCATTCCGCGCACACTTGTCTTAACAGCTTTTGGTGATATGGATGTCTCTAAAATTACCGAAAAACCAATGGGACGACAACCCATTACAACAGCAACGCTTTCTTTGAAACGTCTTCATGAGCTTATAGCGAGAATCGCAATTGCATTAGAAAAAGGAGAAAAGCTCTATTGGATTTGTCCTTTAGTAGAGGAATCGACAGCTCTTGATCTCACTTCAATTGAAAACCGCTTTGCATTTCTCCATGAGCGCTTTGGAGCACACGTTGGTATGATCCATGGAAAAATGTCTACAGCAGAAAAAGAAGCCGCTATGGCATCTTTTAAATGTGGAAATACACGTATTTTAGTTGCAACCACCGTCATTGAAGTGGGAGTAGATATTCCAGATGCTTCGATCATTATCATCGAACACGCGGAACATTTTGGCCTTTCACAATTGCACCAATTACGTGGACGTGTAGGACGAGGCGATAAAAAATCTTCCTGCATTTTGCTCTATAAAGATCCACTGACTAAAACAGCAGCAACACGCCTTAATATTATCCGCAATACAGAAGATGGTTTTGAAATTGCTGAAGAAGATTGGCGCCTACGAGGCGAAGGAGAGCTTTTAGGTACAAAACAATCTGGAGTCCCTGAATTTCATATAGCAAACCTTGCAGTTCATAGCGATCTTTTGTCAATGGCAAGAAAAGATGCTCGTTTATTTTTACAACGCGATCCTCATCTTTCTTCTGAGCAAGGACAAGCTTTACGGTTGCTCCTTTATCTTTTCGGACACAACGATGCTGCACGCCTCTTACGAGCAGGATAACAAAAACCCTCTAATAAAAAACTTAAATACCTCTCTGTTCAAATATGATTTTCTCTTAGAATTACCCATAAATGATCTACGCAGTCTCTTACCATCTTTATGCTTCATGAACGAATAACAAATCAACTGCATTAAAACAGTAGAAGCAATATTGCGTCTTTTTTTACCATTATATTCACATAACTGATCTATTTTTTGATAGGTAAGAAAATATTTTTCGTTTTATCGTAAAGGATTTAGGAATAAAAAACCTTTCTTCAGTATTCTCGTTCAACAGAGAAAAATGAAAAAATAAGTTTCATTATAAATCAATTTCTTACACTTGATTATTCTCCAAAAGATTCAGAAATATACTTTTATTCAACCGTGACTGATTTTGCTAAATTACGGGGTTGATCAACATCTGTTCCTAATAAAACAGCCGTATGATAAGCGATTAACTGAACAGGGAGTGCATAAATAATAGGAGAAATAAATTCTGGAACATCTGGCAAAGTGATCGTTGATAAAGTCTTAAGACAAGCTACTTCTGCTCCCTTTTTATCGGTTATTAAAATAATACGACCATTACGCGCTACCACTTCTTGCATATTAGAAAAAGTTTTTTCAAACCACCGATCATAAGGTGCAACAACAATAACGGGTATTGTCTCATCCACCAGAGCAATTGGTCCATGCTTTAATTCACCTGCCGCATAACCTTCAGCATGAATATAAGAAAGCTCTTTCAGTTTAAGAGCTCCCTCCAAAGCAATCGGATAAGAAGTTCCACGTCCCAGATAAAGAACACTTTTTGCATTCACCAAATCACGACAAATACATTCAATTTTTCTCTCTAATTTTAAGACCTCATTTAAAATACGTGGAACTTCTGCCAACTGTTGAACCAGTTGCTTTTCTATTTGAGCCGAAAGATAGCCACGTTGTTTAGCCGCACTAAGAGCGAGTGAAGCAAGCGTTGCCAATTGACAGGTAAAAGCTTTTGTTGAAGCAACACCTATTTCCGGTCCGGCAAGTGTTGGGAGAATAAAATCAGCCTCCCTTGCCATTGTTGATTGCTCTACATTCACAATTGTTGCTGTTTTTACACCCCGCTCACGACAATAACGCAAAGAAGCCAATGTATCAGCTGTCTCACCAGATTGAGAAACAAACAGCGATAACACATCAGACGTTATAGGAGGTTCACGATAACGAAACTCGGAAGCAACATCATTATCAACACTTAAAGCGGCAAATTTCTCAAACCAATAGCGCGCAACTAAGGTTGAATAATATGCCGTTCCACAACTCGCAAAAAGAAGCCGATGAATATTTTTCCAATCAATCAAATTCTCAAGCGGTCGAACCGCATAATTTCCAAGGTCAAGATAATGCGCCAAATTATGAGAAATCACTTCAGGTTGTTCAAACATTTCCTTGTGCATAAAATGACGATGATTACCCTTAGAAATCAATAAAGCCCCTTCGAGTAATGTCGTCACAGGACGTTTTACCGGTTGGTTGTTAGCATCATAAATTGTAACACCTTCCCGTGTGAGAACAGCCCAATCCCCATCTTTCATATAGCTAATATAATCAACGAATGGTGCCAAAGCAATCGCATCTGACCCCACAAAAAATTCATCTTTTCCATAACCAATTGCCAGAGGTGGACCAGAACAAGCCGCAATCATAAGGTTATCTTCACCTTCGAAAATAAGAGCAATAGCAAAAGCCCCCTGCAGCCTTTTCCAACTGGTACGTATGGCTTCTTGCGGAGAAAGACCATCTTTTAATGCACGCGTTATTAAATGTGCAATAACTTCCGTATCCGTCTCTGTTTCAAAGATACAACCATCCTCTATGAGTTCCTTTTGCAGTTCTACAAAATTTTCAATAATACCATTATGAACAATCGCAAGCTTTTCAGTCACATGGGGATGCGCATTGCGTTCAACAGCAATTCCATGCGTAGCCCAACGGGTATGACCAATCCCTAAACTTCCCTCCAGAGGTGTTTTTTTTAATTTTTCTTCTAAATGAACAAGCTTCCCCTCAGCACGTACACGATAAAGATGCCCATTATGGACCGTTGCCACCCCAGATGAATCATACCCTCTATATTCAAGACGTTTTAACCCCTCAACCAAAGAGGACGTAACACACCTCTTTCCAAGAACTCCAATAATTCCACACATTAAAAAGCTCCAACCCACATCTTAAGATTCAAATTTTACAAAACAATCCAACAGCCTTTATTTAAAACTATAAATAATAAAAATAATTCAAACATGGAATACGGCAATCTTTAAGAATAAATCTTCCATCCATCGTTAGATTAACACGAAACAAAAGAATAAGCTGAAAATAATCATTTTTTCTGTTTGTTTTCTAACAAACGCTCTCGAAATTTTGTCGCATAGCCCTCTTTTATAACCTGTCGTGCACGCCCAAAAGCCATACTGTTCATAGGAATATTTTCAGTAATAACACTTCCTGAAGCAACATAAGAGCCATCCCCTATTACCAATGGGGAAACAAGTGCCGTATTAGACCCAACAAAAGCATGATCACCAATCATGGTTTTATATTTGTTAAATCCATCATAATTGCAAGTAATCGTACCGGCTCCAATATTGGTATGTGCACCAATTTCGGCATCACCAATATAACTTAAATGATTGATTTTAGAAGATTCTCCTACCTTAGCTTGTTTGACTTCACAAAAATTTCCAATCTTTACGGACTTAGCCAACTCTGTTCCAGGACGCAAACGTGCATAGGGACCAATCTGTGCATCTCTACCAACCACAGCACCTTCGAGATAACTAAATGCATGAATAACCGCACCAGATTGTACTTTTACGTTTAACCCAAAATAAACATTTGGTTCTATCACCACCCCTGGTGCAATTTCTGTATCATAAGAAAAATAGAGTGTTTCTGGCTTTAAGAGTGTAACACCCGATAACATTAAATCGCGCGCTTTACGTTTTTGCCACAAAGAATCAGCCTCAGAAAGCTCAAAACCGTTGTTAATTCCTACAATATCTTCAAAAGGAACTTCAACAACACGCACATCTAATCCTTCGCGTGTTGCAAGAGAAGCAATATCTGTTAAGTAATATTCTTTTTTCACATTATTATTACCAACTTTCTCTAAAAGAGAAAGTGCATGTTTTCCACGCATAGCGAGTATTCCACCGTTACAAAAAGAAATCTTTTTTTCTTCATCGCTAGCGTCTTTTTCTTCTACAATTGCAATCAATTGACCATTTTTCTCGAGAAGACGCCCATAACCTGTTGGATGTTTGGTATGAAAACCTGCAAAAACAACATCTGCTCCATCAGCAAGCTGTGCACGCATTTGGTGCAATGAATCTTGCTGAATGAGAGGAGTATCCCCAAAAACAATGAGCACATCATCCACCTCCTTTTGCAAAGCTAAACGAGCAGACAAAACAGCATGGGCAGTTCCTAAACGCTCTTTTTGTTCAAAAATCATTACATCTTTTACAAATGACTGAACAACGTGCATAACCTCCTTAGCACCATATCCCACAACAACCGCTAATTGTGAAGAGCCTGCCAATTCTATTTGTTTTAGAACATGGCATATAAGAGGCAATCCAGCAATTTTATGAAGTACCTTAGGCAGAGACGATTTCATGCGCGTCCCCTCACCTGCGGCAAGAACAATAGAAAGACAACTTCTAACCATAAAAACACATAAGACTAACGAGAAAATCCAAAAAAATTCATAATACTGTGCCAACGAATATCTTCAATATAACTCAACGAAGGATAATGTTCTAAAAGCCAAAATGAAAGATCCTGCATAGAACCTGTTAAAAACAAAATCCCTGTAAGAATAAGAAAAACACCAATGATTTTTTCAACTTTTCCTAAATGAATACGAAAAGCTCCTAAAAATCGCATAAAACTGCTCGAAAATAAAGCTGCTAACATAAAAGGAATAGCAAGACCTAATGCATAAACCGCTAAGAGAACAGCTCCCTCTCCCACAGTTTCTTTTGTTCCAGCAAGCGTTATAATAGGACCTAAAATAGGGCCAATACACGGTGTCCAACCAAAGGCAAAAGCTAAACCGATAATATACGCGCCTAAAGGACCAGCAGGTGTTTTTTTGGTCTGAAAACGCGCCTCACGAAATAAAAAAGCGATCTTGAAAATCCCCAAAAAATTTAAACCAAAAATAATAATGACAATTCCAGCAGCAAGAGCAAACCAATCACGATAATAACCGATGAATTTCCCAATTGTACTAGCACTGGCACCTAAAGCAACAAAAACAGTCGTAAACCCAAGAACAAAAGCAATAACAGAAGATAATAAAGCCCACCGGATAAAGACTTTCTCATCAGGCTTTTCTGAACGAAAATCATCAATACCAACCCCTGCCATATAGCACAAATAAGGAGGAACTAATGGCAAAACGCATGGTGACAAAAAAGAGAGTGCCCCAGCAAAAAACACACCAACTGTTGAAATTTCAATCAAAATTCATACCCCGTCTTTCATCATAGTTTACCCCCATGAACAACGATCAATCCACATCTTCATCAATTTGTTGCATATTTTCTTCATTCGCCACCACACTTATATCTTCATCATGACCAGAAACGACTGAAAAAACTTTTTGATAGATTTTATCTTTATTTTTAGCAATTGCAATATACTCTCCCTCCGCTAGCACGAGTGAAACATACGCACCAACTGTTTCATAAACGATATCACCAGAATCATTGGCAAGAGACCAACTTGTATCTGCAAGCGCTTCTCCTCCTTCTTGTCGCACCAACTTTAAGACAATCTGAGCGGCCTGATGTTCAAGAGTAACTTCTGTTATTTTACCCGCATCCACTTGAATATCCGAACGAGCCGTCGCATTAATAGAACCATAATGGGAAGCAACATGGTAGCGGCCAGCTTTTAAACGCACAACTGATTGGGGTTTAACATTTGATATAATTACTCCCGTATCATCATTTTCTTTTTCATCCTCATAAATGGTAAAACGGAGTTCCTTTTCATTCATTACGCCATTGAGCAGTGTTGCATTTAAAATGACACCACCAGCCTCAAGATTAAAGTTTTTTACAAGACTCTGCCCATTTTCTAAACGAATATGGCGCACAGCACTCATATGACCAAATGAGACATGAACAAGATAATTTCCTGGTTCGAGATCAAAACGTGCACTTCCCCCCTTATAGGTTGCCACTAATGGTAACTTATTATCAATCCCTAGAATAGGAGCATAAACCCGCCAGACAAGCCCTTTTTCAATATCCGGATGACTATTTGTTAATCGAGCATTCAAAATGAGTTGTGTTTGAGATGCTAAGTTTTCGTTCTCCTGCTCTTGAGTCTTTACAATAAAACTCCTTGATTGTCTCTGCTGCTGATCTTGCCCTTCTCCTGCTTCAGAAAAAGCACAGTGGCTCCAAGTCAATAAAGAAAGCGCCACGCACAACCATACACATCGGTGCACTATTTTTATAAGAATACCCATTTTTGCATTGTTGACCAACATGATCTTTTTTTCAAGAAACAATATCACACAGCCATCATTTTAAATTGAGAAACTTACACCACAACCACATGATGAAACAGCATTGGGATTGTGGATTTGAAAAGACTGCCCCATAAGATCATCAACAAAATCAATCTCAGCTCCTTCCATAAAAGGAAGTGATAGTAAATCAATAAACACAACTGCCCCGTCTTTTTTGAGAACGAGGTCATCTTCACACATTTCAGAAACCAAGTCATATTTATAAGAAAAACCAGAACACCCACCACCTTCAACAGAAATACGTAATGCTATTTTATCGGTTTCACGCAAAAGTATCTGTGCAATTTTTTTGGCAGCAACATCTGAAATTTTCACATTCATTTTATATATCCTTGCATTAAACCATCAAGAAAGAGTATCCTACACTCAAAGAGCAGTTTATTTCTCATAAACCACTCTCAATTTTAAGATGATAATAGACAGCTTGCAATGGATATAGGCAATATCAACTTCAATTACCAATCTCGAGCAGTATACAGTGCTCATCCACAAACAAGCCGTGGTCGATTATACCATGAAACGATGAGCACCACACGCTCACCTTTTCAACGAGATAGAGATCGTATTATCCATTCTAATGCATTTCGACGTCTTAAACATAAAACGCAAGTGTTTATTGCTGATGAAAGCGATCATTACCGTACTCGCCTAACCCATTCCATAGAGGTTTCTCAAATTGCAAGAACATTAGCCCGTGCCCTGTGTCTTGATGAAGACCTTGCCGAAGCCATTGCCCTTGTTCACGACTTTGGACACACACCCTTTGGCCATGCAGGAGAAGATGCTCTTAATGAAGCCATGGTACATTATGGCGGCTTTGATCATAATGCACAAGCATTACGCATTGTAACAAAACTAGAACAGCGCTATGCAAATTTTGATGGACTTAACCTTACATGGGAAACCCTCGAAGGACTTGTAAAGCATAATGGTCCCCTTTTAGGTCCTCACGCAAAGAATAAGGAGGTTCCTATCGATATTTTACAATACAATGCAAAGCAAGACCTTGCACTCGATTGTTTTGCAGGGCTAGAAGCGCAATGTGCTGCTATTGCAGATGATATCGCATACAATGCGCATGATATTGATGATGGTCTACGTTCGCAATTTTTAACACTCGATCAATTTGAACATGTTCCACTAACAGCAGCAATATTAAAAGATATAACAGATGAGCATCCCCACCTCGACCAAGCGCGTCGCGGTTACACACTTGTACGAAGACAAATAACAACCATGGTTGAAGATGTTATCAAACAATCACAAGAAAATTTAGCACGCATCAAACCAACAAGCATAAACGATATTCACCAAGCAAAACAAACCATTGTCACCTTTTCACCGACAATGACCGTTTATGAAAAAGAACTAAAAAACTTTTTATTTAAAAATCTTTACTACCATGAACAAGTTCTTAGTCGTCGCAATGCAGCAAAATGCATTGTACAAAAATTATTCAATTGTTATTATGAAAATCCAAATACAATGCCTGAAAGTTGGCAGAGCAAAACAGTGCACTTAAAAAATCAAGAGTTAGCACGTTTGATTGCTGACTTTCTTTCAGGCATGACGGATCACTACGCTCTACGTGAATATCAGCGTTTATTTGACCATACAGATAATTTCGTTTAATGGCTTTTGGCATCATCATGGAAGCTAAATATGAATATCTTTAAAAACTTCGAAAAAAAAATTAAGAGATCAATTGAATTATCTGATATAAAAGGAAAAAATGGAGAAGATCTAGATTTATCAAAAATCACTGTTGATCCTCCGCGTGATTCCTCCCACGGTCATTTATCAACCAATGCTGCTATGGTGCTTGCAAAATCTATTGGAATCAATCCACGTGCACTTGCAGATAAAATCATAGAACTTCTTAAAAATGATTCCTCTATCGAAAATATAGATGTTGCCGGTCCTGGTTTTATAAACATAAAGCTTACAAAATTATTTTGGCAAGATGCTATAAAATCTATGCTTGAATTAGGCACTTCTTATGGTCGTATTCCAATGGGACAAGGAAAATGCGTCAATGTTGAATATGTCTCAGCAAATCCCACTGGACCAATGCATGTAGGACACTGCCGCGGAGCAGTTGTTGGGGATGTTCTCTCCAATTTGCTACAATTTACGGGCTATAACATTACAAAAGAGTATTATATCAATGATGCGGGTCAACAAATCGAAGTCCTCGCCCATTCGGTACTATTGCGCTATCGTGAAGCTCTTGGGCAAGAAATTAATGAAATTCCAGAAGGACTCTATCCTGGAGAATACTTGATACCATTGGGTCAATCGCTTGCTCAAGAGTTTGGTGACCAACTCCTCACGATGGATAAAGATGAAGCCTTATCTCTTGTGAAAGAACGTGCAATTCATGCAATGATGTCCATGATTCGCGAAGATTTGGCTGCTCTTAATATTTATCATGATATCTTTTTCTCTGAGCGAATGCTTTATGCAGATAATGCACGCGCCATTCGTAACACCATCAACGACCTCACTTTAAATGGTTATATCTACAAAGGAAAACTCCCCCCTCCCAAAGGACAAAATACAGAAGACTGGGAACCAAGCGAACAAACTTTGTTCCGTTCAACAAATGTCGGTGATGACCAAGACCGTGTTTTAGTCAAATCTGACGGTTCTTACACTTATTTTGCTGCTGATGTTGCTTATTTTCGGGATAAATTTAATCGTCATTTTGATGAAATGATTTATATTCTAGGCGCAGACCATGCGGGCTATGTAAAACGACTAGAGGCAATGGCAAAAGCAATTTCTGGGGATAAAGCTAAATTAAGTGTCTTCTTGTGTCAATTGGTAAAACTTTTTCGCAACGGTCATCCTGTACGCATGTCAAAAAGAGCAGGATCTTTTGTCACTCTACGGGATGTTGTCGAAGAGGTTGGGCGTGATCCTGTGCGTTTTATGATGCTATACCGTAAGTGTGAAGCACCTCTTGATTTTGATTTTGCAAAAGTAACAGAACAATCAAAAGATAACCCCATCTTTTACGTACAATATGCAAGTGCACGTTGTCACTCAGTCTTTCGTCAAGCACAAGAAGCGCTTCATATTAAAAGCTTTTCAAATAATACATTGATTGCCCATCTTCATCGATTAACAGATGACCATGAAATATTGTTAATACGCAAACTTTCTGAATATCCACGTATCATTGAACAGGCCGTAATTCATAAAGAACCGCATCGATTAGCGTTTTACCTTTATGACCTTGCCTCCAGCTTTCACACCCATTGGAATAAAGGGAGTGAAAATCTCAATTTACGCTTTATTCAACCTGATGATAAAGAGTTATCCTTTGCAAGATTAGGATTGATACAAGCTGTTATCAATATTTTATCATCAGGGCTTACCATCATAGGAGTCGAAGCACCCATAGAAATGCGTTGAAAAAGTTCTATAAATACATACAATAGGTACTCTATTGATAAACTTTTTCATGTATCCTTGCATGAGAGGGGGAAAATTTATAATTTTAATATAACAAATCAAAATCAACCATTGATTGCACGTAAGTGCAAACCATCATGTGAGAAAAGCTATGAGCGATAACGATCGCAAAAATCTACACGAAACAAAACACGATCATGAACACCATGATCCTTTAGAAAGGCTTACGCGCATTTTTAATCCGCACAAACAAAGCGGAAACCAAAATGAGCAATCGTCTTTAAAAACAGAACGATCAACATCTCACCCCGAAACATCATCCCATGATGATGATTTTGATTTCTCCTTTCTAGAAGAGGAACTTGAAAAAAATTTAGCACATGACTTACCGTTTGATGATCAAAAAAAACAATGGGACTTGCATGCAACCAGCAACGCAACAGCCTCAGATATTGCACAATCTTCTTCTTTCAACCATTCAAAACAAAATAATTTATCTGAAGAGAAATATTCTTCACCTAGCAGTCATGATGAAGAACAAATTTTAGATGAGCTTTCTCCATTACCAATCCCAAAGAATCAATCACATCAACAGAAAAAAACAGCAACCAATGCTGATCCTTTTCTTGAAAAAAGTAATCTTATGTCACAATCAGAATCAGAAAATTTCTTTTTTGATAAATCTGAAAGGCACGAAAATAAGAGAGAGACGCCAGAAGATGTTGAACAAACCAATCGTTTTTCACAAATAAATTCACAACAACCTGAGACTACGAATATACAAAAAACTTATGAGGACAATCAAAACCTCTATGACACTCCTATAAACCATCCCTATAAAATTTCAGCTGATCAAGAAAATTGGATTAAAAAAGATTATCCTGATGTCTCCTCTTCTACAGAGGAAAATGAGTTTTTTTCATCTTCTAATCTTGTGTCAGAAAGACAAAACACTGCAAGAAATCAAACAACAAGTACCTTCTCCTCACCTTTAGATTCTCCACCAGTTGATAGACAATCTTATTTAAAGGGAGCTTCACAAGAAGATCATACAACCAATTATCCCCATTTTTTTGCAGCCCCCCCCTCACAACAAGAAACTTATGGCGAAAAAGTTCCGATATATGATGAGGCTCGAGCCCAATACATCAATAACGCCGAAGGTGCCTCTAACCCAAATAGAGAAATTTCATATAATGAAAATAATTTAGATGAGTTTCTTTCCTCATCCCCCTCTTTAAATACAAAACAAACGGATGGCTTTTTTGCCCATAACTATACGCACAGAGATACTCCCCCTCCCAATGTTGATACTTATAAATTTTCAGAGGAAATCGTAGAAAAAACTGGTCCTATTATGGTTCCAGAAGTCCCGTATGAAGCGCCAGAATATGATGTGCCAACTAATGGTGGTTTAGAAGAAGAATTTGCTGATGTACTCAATGTAGGGAATGTCCCAACGGATAATTTTTCTCAAAAAAAACAGAAAAACGAGGTTTTTAGTGAAGTTTTTCATCAGTCTATGCAAAATTCAAAAGAAGGTGTTTATATAAACTCTAAAGAACAAAATTCCGACTATTTTTCTTCTGCCAATATGGAATATAATTTTCCCTCTTTTAGCGAGAATTCATCATACACAAACTCAGATGAGGTTCCCACACCTCCATCAGCTCCTCCTCCCTTAAAAAGTTTTATTTTTGGTAAAACTTTCATTAAAGGTTTTTTTATACTTATTTTAATAGGACTTGGGTTTGCTGGTTATTCTCATTTTTTTATGCCATCACAAAAAAATGAAGAAACGGTCATTATCCACGCTGATAATACGCCTTTTAAATTCAAACCAGAAACAACTGAAACGAAAAATGATGTTGCACATAATTTAGATATTTATAAACAAACAACTGAACAAAATGAGAAACAAGAAAATACACAACAATTTCTTATTGATAACTCTGAACAACCTGAAAATTTAAAAGAATTAAACCCTGAAGAATCTTCAAGCGTTTCCTCATCGTCTTTAAATGAATCTGATGTTGAAGATGCAGTCACAGAAGCCATAAATCATACTATTCCAATGCGAGAAGTACAAACTGTTATTGTCAATCAAGATGGTACAGTTACACTAGCCTCCGCGCATCAAACAAACAGCAAAACTGCTGCTCAATCTGAAGAAAGCATTGATCAAACTTCTAATGAACTTCAAGATTCGTCCCTTGTTTCGTCGCATGATTCTGATATAAACGACCAAGAAAGAGATCATGATCTCAAAAATAATATTGATAAAATAATCGCAGAAAATAATTCTAGCTCAAATATTGAAGAAAAATTTATCCCTATCCCTTCCCATGCAGAAAGAAATACACAAGTTGAAACACCAGCCGCGTCTCGCCCCATATCACCAAACAGAGTCGCAGCACAAAATTCAGAAAGTTATTACGTACAACTTGCATCTCAACCAACGTATGAGCTCGCTAGAAATTCTTTAAAAAATATGAAATCTAAATTTGGATTCCTTATCGGTGCCCGTTCTTTAAATATTCAATCCGCTTTTATACCAGGAAAAGGTACTTATTACCGTGTTCGGATTCAAGCGCAAGACCGTAATGAAGCCATAATCCTTTGTGAATCCATTAAAAGTTCTGGTGGAAGCTGCTTCATCACACGCTAAACCAATAATGCAACGGTTTTAACAACCGTTGCATTATTTATTTCCATACCATTTAATTACTTATCAAAAACTTCAGAAATTAAAATCATTCCTCTCTTTTTTATGTCTTTGTGCTGACTTTATTCCTTAATCTACGTCGATTTTCGCCCTATCTAAAAGATTATATTTACGAAAAAATTACTCCGTACCCTTATAGGTATAAGGTACAGGAGGAAGCGAATTTAAATCTTTTTTGGGCGTTGTTACACTTTGGCTTGTTTCTGGGGTATTATAACGCGAACTATGTTCAGGAGATTTTGCAAAAAAAGATCCTAAAAAACCAAAAATAAACCAGATAATAACCATCGCAAGAAGAATAGCAAAAATACCCTTAGCGATTGAAACAGGTTGTTCATGACCTCTTCTTTCTGCGGCCATACGTTCTTCATATGTGTGATAATTTTTATCAATCATAGTGGATTCCTTTTCTCAATTCCCTTACCTTTAAATTTCTAGAAAATATGCATATATGCAATTATTCAGATACTTATTGTGAGAAAACGATAATTATAAACAAAAGTTCCAGTTTACTTCATAAAGTTGAGAAAAAGAAGCGAGGATAGAATTAAAATATCTACCCTACTCTAGCCTTTGAATTCTATAATAAACCCCTTTGTATTCTATAATAAAACATTGACACAAAGGTTTTGTTAATAATAGAGTTATAATCAAAATATTTCATTATTTTTATTAATAAAAATGAAACATACTCAAAAGGTTTTTTATGAAATCTCCCATATCATCGCTTCCCTTTAAAATAGAAAAACACCCATCTCCTCTGTCAGAAGAAAAATATGAAGAAATTTTAAAAAGTCCCGGTTTTGGTCAATTTTTTACAGACCACATGTGTACTATTCAATGGACTGAAGACAAAGGCTGGCACAATGCCGTCATTTCTCAATACAAAGCTTTAGAAATTAACCCTGCAAGTACCGTTTTACATTACGGACAGGAAATTTTTGAGGGTTTAAAAGCATATCGTGCAAAAGATGGACGCATCTTGCTCTTCCGTCCTGATGCCAATGCACAACGCTTTATAGAATCAGCGAGGCGTTTAGCTATGCCAGAATTGCCAAAAGATATTTTTCTGGATGCCGTTCATCAATTAGTAAAGATTGATCAAAAATGGGTTTCTGATCAGCCCAACGCTAGCCTCTATATCCGTCCATTTATGTTTGGCAATGAAAACTTTTTGGGAGTCCGCCCTTCTCAAGAATATCTTTTTTGTGTCATAGCCTCTCCAGTTGAATCCTATTTCAAAGGAGAAGAAAAATCTGTCAGCGTCTGGATTGAAACAGATTATAGTCGTGCCGGTCCAAGAGGAACAGGGGCTGCCAAATGTGGTGGAAACTATGCAGCAAGCTTACTGGCACAAAAAACTGCAACTGAAAATAATTGTAGCCAAGTACTCTTCCTTGATATGATTGAACATAAATGGATTGAAGAACTTGGTGGTATGAATGTCTGCTTTATTATGGACAATAATACACTTGTAACCCCCCCACTTAATGGAACTATCCTTCCAGGGATAACCCGTGATTCAATCTTAAGGTTAGCTCAACAAATGGGATTAAAAATAGAAGAGCGTCCTTATTCTTTTACAGCGCTTCAAGAAGATGCAAAGAGTGGACACCTTAAAGAAGCCTTTGCTTGTGGTACAGCTGCCGTTGTCACATCAATTGGTCGTTTTAGATATAAAGGGGGAGAATTTATTATTGGAAATGAAACAGTTGGAGAAGTTACAAAGCAGCTTCGTACACAATTGGTTGGCATTCAAAAAGGGAACATAGAAGATAAAAATGGCTGGGTACATTCTGTCCAGATCTCATAATATTTAAGGTATTCTCATATCTATAAACGCTTCCATGAAAGTAGATTCATGGAAGCGTTTTTCCTAGAAAAACTCCCTCTATTTTTAGTGACAAAAAAGAAAGCATTAATCAAATTTCGAATGATTTCTATGCTTTGCTTTAATATTACGGACTGTACCCGTATGGGAGCGCATTACGAGAGTTTCCGTTTGAATGTAACGAGATGTAAATTTAACACCAGAAAGCATATTGCCATCTGTCACCCCTGTTGCTGAAAACAAAACATCACCCTTTGCCATTTCTTCCATTGTATAAACCTTATTGGGATCACTAATCCCCATTTTAGCTGCACGAGCAATTTTCTCTTCTGTATCAAGCAGCAAACGACCTTGCATCTGTCCTCCAATGCAGCGCAAAGCAGCAGAAGCTAAGACACCTTCAGGTGCTCCACCAATCCCCATATAGATATCAATACCTGTTTCTTCTGGATCAGTTGTATCAATAACAGCAGCCACATCTCCATCCCCAATCAAGCGAATCGACGCCCCTGTCGCTCGTACTTCATTAACCAATTTTTCATGACGAGGTCTATCCATAATACAAACAACAATCTGATTAACAGTCACTCCTTTAGCCTTCGCAAGAGCATGTATATTATCGGTAGGACAAGCATCTATATCGACTACTCCCTTTGGATAACCAGGACCAATAGCAATTTTGTTCATATAAACATCAGGGGCATAAAGGAGATTACCCTTTTCAGCAATTGCAACTACTGCCAAAGAATTGGCAATATTTTTAGCACAAAGTGTTGTACCCTCTAGTGGATCAAGTGCAATATCGATCGCCAATCCACTTTGAAGACCTACTTTTTCTCCAATATAAAGCATAGGCGCTTCATCCCGCTCACCTTCACCAATCACCACTGTACCATCAATAGGCAATCGATTAAGTTCTTGCCGCATTGCATCTACAGCAGCCTGATCCGCTGCCTTTTCATCGCCACGTCCGCGCCAGCGTGCAGCAGCAACAGCAGCACGTTCAGTAACACGTACCAATTCAAGCGTCAAAATACGATCAAGTCCATTTAAAATCTTCTGAGTTATGGGCATATGAAAAAATCCTACCGAATGAATACCAGAAAAAATATGAGTCCTTATTAAATACTAAGAATAAAGTTTTTTGGCAAAGATGAAAATTTTCCACAAGAGATAAAAGAACTCAATCGTGCTTTTTTATTATCAAGAAAGTTATCAATTCTTTGCCATAGGTTCAATACGAATAAATTGAGATTTTGCAACAAGACGTCCATCTTTTTCAATTTCTGCAAGTGCCTGTCGTACATTCACCTCTGTTGTTTCATGCGTAATTAAAATAATTGTTTTTTCAATTTGATCTTCTACAAAAGATCTTTGAACAATCGACTCCAATGAGATGTGATTATCAGCCATATGCCTTGCGACCGCGGCAAAAACACCAGTACGATCATGAACATTTAAACGAATAAAATAACCACCTGCATGATGCGAAATACGTGCTTTTTTATGAGGAGCAAGTTTTAATGCTGGACGTCTTAAAACAGGTGCATACTGAAAACCAGAACGCGCTTTTGCTATATCAGCCAAATCACCAATAACGGCTGATGCTGTTGCCTTTCCTCCGGCGCCAGGACCAGAAAACAGTAATTCACCTAATAAATCACTTTGAATAGAAAGAGCATTGGTTACACCATTTATCTGTGCAATCATTGAGGATGTTGGTACCATTGTTGGATGAACGCGTTGCTCTATTCCAGAATCCGTTTTTAATGCAACCCCTAAAAGCTTAATCCGATACCCCAATTCATCAGCTGCTCGAATATCAATTTGCGAAATATTATGAATTCCTTCAACATAAACATCATCTAACGAAACAGCAGTTCCAAATGCCAAGCTTGTCAACAAAGCTAATTTATGAGCAGTATCATTTCCCTCAATATCAAAACTTGGATCTGCTTCAGCATACCCAAGTCTCTGTGCATCTGCTAAACAATCTTTAAATGAAAGACCTTCCGTAAACATACGTGTTAATATATAATTACAGGTTCCATTGAGAATACCATAAATTCGCGATATGCGATTACTAACAAGTGATTCTCTCATCGCTTTGATAACAGGAATCCCCCCTGCAACAGCTGCTTCAAAATGAAGAAAAACACCTTTTTTTTCTGCAATTATAGCCAGCTCTACGCCATGTTGAGCAAGAAGAGCTTTATTGGCTGTTACAACATGATGTCCCGCCTCAAGCGCTCTCTTAACAGCGGTATACACCACATCCAATTCACCACCAATTAACTCTACAAAAACATCAATCTCATCAGAAGCAGCCAACTCCACAGGTGAATCAAACCATTTTATACCACTAAGATCAATTCCACGATTGCGACCTTTATCACGCGCACTAACAGCAACAACTTTGATGAATCGCCCACATTGACAAGCTAAACTATTCGCTTTTTCAAATAGAGTTCGAACAACTGAAGTACCAACTGTACCAAGTCCCGCAACGCCAACTTTTAAAGCTTCTGCCATATTCTAACCACTGATCCCTATCTTCATTGAAGAATCGTTTAAATGATGTGCCAATCAACACAAAGAATATCTATATCCATAAGAACAAAAGAAATATCCCGCTCTATTCACTTTATTTTCTCCAATAGAATTATCCCCGCTTATTCAATCAACATTCCTAAAAATATAATATTTATTGTCTTCAAAGATTTCAGAATCTTATAAAATATTTAATTCAGAATGAAAATCTGTAAAACTGATAAATGCAAGTTGCCATAAAGAAAAGTTCTAAAAAATAATCAATAACAAGTTAAAGAATATTGAAGACTTAGTAAGAAAGAATAAAAATATCTCTTCTAAATCGACAAATATGGAACAAAAAACATTCTTTCATATGATAAATTAAGAGAATGGATAAAATAAAGTAGTTCAGTCAATAATAACACATTCCTTCCTACCATTCCATAGCTTAAACTATAAATCTTTAATGCAAAAATCTTAACGCACTCATATATCAAAATAGAACCTTACATTAAAGTAAAACACAAGACTTAATATGCACACACCATAATTCTAAAATATTATAAATATGGAAAATAAATTTGCAAAATTCGAATATTTTATCTCAACTTATTGCCACCTCTTTAAAAAACTAGCGAATTGAAATGACAAAAATCTCAATCTGCCCTTTACCCAAACTAATTCATTTCCAAATAAATAACCTTCCCAATATGTGAGGGAACAAATGAAGGGGTTTTAATTTTAAATTTCTTACAAACCTGTAAAAGTAAAGATAAGAAAAGTATTTTTAATATATTCTGTAAAATTTGCTTAATATTCTTATTATAAAGAATCTTTTTATATTTTGTTAAACTGAAAGGAATTTGTGGCTTGCTCCTCAAAAAAACTTTTGTATAATTGGTATTATTTGTTAATTTGGTAATAAATATTATCTTTCCACTTCATAAATTATACAGTTTTTGCTTTATGATAAGCTCAAATGAGAAGTCTTTCTGTATAAAGGCTCTTTCAAGCAAGTTAAATAATATTCTCATGTGGTGAGCAAAGATAACAAGCGATAAAATATGCAAAAAATAAATACATTAAAAATGCTGTTTTTGATCATTTTTGCCTACTCCTCAAACTGAAAATATCATTCCCTGAGATGATACCCACATCAAAATTTTCTATCAATCATGATAACTTTATATTTTTTCTACAAAAAATCTTAGAAAATAAAATGATCTAAACAGGAAGCGCTCAAAAATTATTCAATAAAACACACTTTTTTCAAAAAAAATGACACAGAGGGCTTGCGAAGTAAAAAGATCCTCTCTATAAGCCTCATCATTGGTTTGCGCCCATCGTCTAGCGGTTAGGACATCGCCCTTTCACGGCGGAAACAGGGGTTCGATTCCCCTTGGGCGTACCATGTTTCTTTTTTCTGTACATAATCTATTGATTTTATATATCTTTTTTAAAGTACGGGATACGTGGATAAAAGTTAGGGAATAGGATTTTCTAACATTTGTCTACAACAGTAGCATTTTCTTTTCTTTGCGCTTCGCTAATCA
>NZ_JBHIOW010000002.1:265322-269872 GCF_042195725.1 Bartonella sp. AP65SXKL | reverse complement strand
CTTTCCACTTTGGTAATCACATTATTAACCTGTTCAGTCAATTTATTCTGAACATTCGTGATAGAACTTCCAACACCTGTAAGTGCATCAGCTACATTCTTATAATTCTTGTCAAAAGAAGTACCATCCTCACTAAACTGCTTGATCTTGAAATCCGGTGCTTTCCATATGCCCACTTCATCATAACCAGCACCACCACCAAAATAGGTTGCAAGCGTGTTACCCATTGCATAAAGTTGACTACCAATGACAGCATCCGTTGAGCCGGGGCTGATCTCAGCCTTTTCTAGAAACGTAATTCTACTGTTTTCCTGTGTCCTTACAACTCTGCCTTTTTCTTCTTGCTTCTTCTCATGACGCGCTACAAAGGCATTGGCTTCATCATTCCATAACAAAGAATCCTGTGCTACTCCTTCAGAAACTTCTTTAATCCGTGCATTCACATTCTTGATATTTGTATCAAGACCAGTAAATGCACTACCAACATCTTTAAAAGAGCCCTCTGTTATATTACCCTTTGTATCAATCTTGGATAAGTTATAAGTTGGTCCCGTCATGTCAGAACCAGCAACTCCTGCACCTCCACCAAAATATTTTGATGTATTCGCCATAGCCTTTTCCAGATTTCTCGCTGTGGACGAAAGACCCTCATTGGTTTTGCTTAACTGTGAAAAATTAACTGCATCGTTCGCTCCAGTGCCATCCGACACTCCTGTAATCTTTTTACCCCCAGCATCTATCCCAGAAATGATTATTTTCGGTCCACCTGTAATCACTAAGCCTGTTGCATCTAAGGTACTGCTTCCTGCATTTACTTTATTGACTGCGATTTCCTTAGCTAGATCAAATTTTATATTATTGTCTTCATCACCTTTTGTAATCGTAAGATTTGTACTTCCAGCGGAAAAATCTACCGCGCTGTCCATGATAACGCTCTTACCATCCTTACCCCCAACAGATAGTTTCCAACCACCATTTCTTACGACACTTTCTAAGTCTTTTAACTGTACAACATTTACTGCATCAGTAAGTTCACTACCAGCTGCTACACCTGTAATCTGCCGCGTTATGCCCTTACTAGAATTACCAACACTAACGGCACCCTGCGTACTTTTCCATTGCGCCTCGGCGCTTTGTGAAGGACCCTGCAACAAAGAAGTGTAACCCAAAGCAGAGGCAGCCCTATCAGATACAGAATCGCTTCCTAGAGCAACACTCCCTTCTGCCGTTGCTTCTGAATAAAAACCCAAAGCAGTAGCATTCTTTGCGGCTGACTTTGCACGATGTCCTATAGCAGTCGTAGCATATTCCAAAGCTTTAGAAACAGAACCAACAGCCGTTGAATAATCAGCCTTCGCAGTTGTATAATCATCTTTAGTATCTTCAGAACCTATTGCGATACTATGCTGGCCCAAAGAGTGCGCCGAGCGCCCTATAGAAATACTACTCAAACCTGTCGCCTCTGCTGCATACCCCAAAGCGATAGCATTTTTTGCTGTCGCCTGTGTAAAGGCACCTACACCAACACCATTATCAGCTGATACTGTTGCATTAGTACCAATACCAATCCCCTCATAATTTTCAACATCAGCTGATAAACCGATAGCTATCGCTCTTTCAGCTAACGCACGTGCAGCGTAGTAATAACAGTTTTTGCCTTCACAGTCTTGCTTATTGCCTATCGCAATAGACGACACAGAGGGCGCATTCGCCCCCTCACCCAACTCAATACCTCTGCCACCACCTCGCTGCAGTTGACTAACAGGAATGAGTTGTCTTGTTGTCAAAGCATTTGTCGTCAAAGCATTTATTGTGGAATTATTATCACTGTTACTAGAAAGAGTATTGATGAGAAAATTTGCGTAGTCACTGGCAACATCCACCTTAGGTGTCGTCGCAACACTCAACGCTGTTATATAATTTTCCTTTGATGCACTAGAAGCCTCTAAATCACTGTTATCGCCATCATAAGCAGAGATAACATTTTGTGGAGCTCCTACAACAGCGCTCTCGACACCTTCAAGGAACATTTTGCTTAAATCGACATTTGCCGAAAAACTAGGAGTAACATTCGATAAGAATGTAGCCGCTATAGCCAACGAAAGAACTTTAACAAAAGAAAAACGAGAACGTTTTAATTCACTCGCTGCTTGTGGGGCATATAATTTTTTCATAACAAACTCTCCAATGAAAAAACTTAAAAACACCTCCAAAACATAAAAAAGACACATTTTAGCATTATTGATGTCTTTGGAATTCAGAGTAGACGATCATTGCTTAGAGTGTGAACATTTTGAGTCTTTAGTCTTGTTTTGTTTGTGCTCTTTGTATTGAGACCTAAATGTTTGTCTTTTTGATTATGTTTTGTGGACATAAAGATGACACATTTAGAGTCTAAGTTTTTTAGTGTGCTGTTTTTTCTAACTAAAAAGGGGTCTTTATATTTAATATTACATTTTACTTGGTAGTGGTTACTATAAAATCCTTTGTACTAGGTTTTAGTATGTATTTTCCTAATTATAGACTTTATTTTTATTAGAAAGCATGGTTTTATTAATAATAAGTAAAGTAAAAAGAAATTGTAATATGTCCGGAATATAGTTTTCCTTGGATAACTGGCTTTTTAGTTGGATTTTTTCTTTTTAATATATCATATAATGATATATGCGCGGTCCCGTGATGTACCTTTTATCTTTACGCACTACTTATCCCCCTTTGAATTATTTTATCAAAATGAGTCTTACTAATATACACTCCCATATTGCTATAGGCTGTTCAAGAAAATAGCAACATAAAAATATAGCTTTTTAGCAATATGGATTCTACTGTGATCTTTTTTCAACAAAATATAGAAAAATCTTCTATAAAACCTCACAGTTTATAGCCTCATCAAATATTATGCTTATCTCTAGATAAATACTGTGCGTCTGTAAAAAAAAATATCCACCCTTATTTCAATAAATAAGGGTGGATGTTTTGTTCTATTTTCGTTGTTCGTATTATTTTATTTTCAGAGTGATTGCACCACCTATGCCCCAATGACCACCAGCACTCGTGGCAGAGAGATTAGAGCGGATTTTTCCGTTTTCAGATGTATAACCAGCACCAAGGGCAAATGCGGATTGTCCACGCCATGCGCCGCTACCAAATGAGACACTCAAAGATCCCGGCTCGTCAAAGTAACGTAGGTTGGATACTGCTAGACCAACGGCGGCTGCTTGCCTTGCCTCTTTCCGTACGCTCTTAATGTCATAACTTAAAATATTAAACTTCATATCTGTATATCGGTCAGACCGATCAACAGCATCATCAATGGCATTAATAACAATATTATCCACCCGACTATCCGTATATTTTTTTGCATCATCGAGAACAATTTTCATCTGTTGCTGAGTGTAATCATGTAGTTGACCACCATTCACAGCTTCTTTCGAACCTTGTTCAATGCGACCATTGGCAACATTATCAATCATAACAGGTTCACTTTCGTTGCCACCTTTTAGAGTGATCTTATTGGTTTTTTTACCATCAGCATCTTTATCATAGTTAACTGCACCATCAGAAAGATTATTAACCGTGTTCTCAATATTATCAACTCTGTCTTCAATATTGAAAACCGTTTCACCAATATTCGTAACCGTAGTGGAAATATTGTCGACTCTGTTTTCAATATGCTTAATATCTTTTTCAACGCCAGTGATACGTTCGTTGGTTTCCCAAAGCTGTCCACCATTGACTGCATCTTTTGAACCTTCTGCAATTTTACCATCTGCTACATTGATAATCTTACTTGGTTGACCATCATGGCTAGCGTCATAAGCTTTTTTCTGCTCATTCCAATTTAAACCATTGGACGAGACATTGTTTTCAACACTTTGAATACGGTCGTTTATCTTAGACATACTCTCACTTACGCCGTCAAAAGCACTGGCAACGTTATGATAATCCTTCTTTTCACCAGAGCTCCCGTCAGCCTTGAATTGTGCTATCTTGAAAGTAGGAGCAGTCCATTCTCCATTATTATAGCCAGCGCCACCACCAAAATATGCAGCAAGCTGATTACTCATCAAATAAAGTTGCGAACCATTTATAGCATCGGTTGAATTAGCAGAAATATCTCCATTGGCAAGAAACTTAATTTTGCTATTGGTTTTTTCCTCTCCATGCTGTGCTACAAATGCCTGCTCATCATTGCTCCACAACAAAGCATCCCCTTTGACTTCTTGTGTAATATCATTGATTTGTTGTGTAAAATTATTGACCACATTCGTGAGATGACTATTCACACTCTTCACATTTGCATCGAGACCACTCAAAGCTGAGCCAACATCATGATAATTGGCTTTTGCCACCTGACCATCTTCAACAATAACAGATAAACTATAGTTTGGTCCTTTAAAAGCACCATTTTCGAACGAGGCACCACCACCAAAATAATTTGCTATATCTCCAGATATTTTATTAATTTGGTTCCCATTGATCGCATCATGCGAATCTTCAGCAATTTTCCCATCTTTAACATTATGGAGGGAAACGGGTGCTGTAGTCTT